>JAUILT010000135.1 GCA_030432925.1 Bdellovibrionia bacterium
GTGGTGGCTCAAAGTGCTGGTGGATTGAGTCGAGTGACTATGGACCCATTGACTGTGACGTCTGTTGAGTGGCCTTTTCGAGATTTAGACTTTTTAGTGGTTCCTACAGGCAATAAAGTGGCCACCCATGATCATTTAGAAAAACTGGAGCGTCGTGGCCTAGACTTATTAAAGGAGCTTTCTGCTCATGTTTGCACATCTCTAGAAAAAGTAGATCGGCATGGTTTTGTGGAGTCAGTGGCTGCTTTTGGAAGTGAATTGGAATCTCAAGGAAAGACAACTGAGGCAACGAAGTCACTACTTGGCACATGGAGACAAACCGAAGGGGTTTTGGCGGGCAAGGGGTGTGGAGCATTAGGGGCTGATAGTTTTGTGCTTTTGGTGGAACAAGAACGTAGCTTTGAAATTCGTGAAAAACTGAAAGCCGTAGGTTTGCCAGTATTGGCATCTGCTTTGAGTCTTTCGGTGGGATTAGGTATGCAATTGGACTTACAAGGTGAGATTAAACCTGTCTCTATTAAAACACCAGGTGGAATGATCCAATGAACCTGGTTGTTCAGGCAACAGCTCCATCTAATATTGCACTGATCAAATATATGGGTAAAACATCCCACTCTGAAAACCGACCGAGCAATGCCTCGCTCTCTTGGAGTTTGAAGCATTTGACGTCCATGGTGCAGGTGGAGTTCACCTCAGATAAGGGTGATAAATGGGAACCCTTAAGGTTGGAGGAGGGGTATCATGCTCCAAGCCTCAGTAAAAAAGGCCAACAAAGGTTTCTTAGTCATTTTCAGTTTTTGAAAAAAAAGATGGGAATCTCTGGTAGCTATATTGTTCGTTCTGGAAATAATTTCCCCTCTGATTGTGGAGTGGCCAGTTCAGCATCGTCTTTTGCAGCATTGACCAAAGCCGCTTGGGCTCTAGCAAAAGAAAAGCAACTTTCTGGGATCATGACCAGAGAGGAGCTTTCTTGCCTTTCCCGTCATGGGTCTGGCTCCAGTTGCCGCTCACTATTTACTGGCTGGGCTCGATGGGAGAATGAGGGGGCGAAAGAGTGTCTTTATCCGTTACAGACCTTAGAGCATACACTGATACTTTTAGATGATAAGAAAAAAGATATTTCTTCCAGTGAGGCTCACAAAAGAGTGACTACAAGTTTAAAGTTTAAGGGAAGAACCAAGAGGGCTACAGAGCGACTGGCTCATCTGGAAGAGGCTCTTCAAAATAGTGATTGGAAGCAGGTGTATAAAACCTCTCTTGAGGAGTTTGAGGATATGCATGAGTTGTTTGAAACCTCAAATCCCCCGTTTAGCTATCGCAACCAGCAAAGTCGAGATATTACTCGTTGGGTTGAGGAGTTTTGGAAACTCCATGAAGATGGGCCAGTGATTACTATGGATGCTGGGGCTAATGTACATTTGTTGTGGAGACAAGACCAGCTGTCTATAGCTCGTCAGCTTCTTTCAGAAGTGACAGACCGCTGTCCCGAGGTGCGTCTTCTGCAAAGTCCTGGTTGGAAAGATAGTTTTTAACAATGGGTGGTATGACTTTTCAGACCTACGGAAAATGGATTTTAAGCGGAGAACACAGTGTTTTACGTGGGTCTCCGGCTTTGGTGTTTCCTGTTCATAGTTGTTGTCTGGAGGCTGAGTACATAGAAAAAGAGCAGCCCTTCGCTGTTGAGTTTTCTGGAGAAAGTGGCAAAGAGTACGGGCTTTTGTTCTGGAGCCTTGTGGAGGATGCTCTTAAGAGGCTTAATAAATCACGATCTGACCTCAAGGGATTTTTGAAAATTGAGTCCACCTTGCCTGTAGGAACAGGTTTGGGGGCCAGTGCAGCTTTGTGTGTGACGCTATCCCGGGTTTTTGTGGTACTGGAATGGCTGGAAGAGCAGGAGATCTATAATTTTTCTAGAAGCCTTGAAGATCTATTCCACGGTGAAAGTAGCGGAGTAGATATTGCTGTGGCACTCTCAGGAAAGCCTTTACGATTTTTACGTTCTGGGGATCGCCAAGCTGTGGAGTTGAGCTGGCAGCCTCAGTGGTATATCAGTTACAGTGGACAAAGAGGAATCACTTCGGAGTGTGTGGCTAAAGTCAAACGCCTTTTTTTAGACAATCCAGAAAAAGCACAGAGGTTGGATCGTCAGATGCAAGAGTCTGTTCAAAAAGCGGAATCTGCTTTAAAAAAAGAAAAAAATGAGGGTGGGTTTTCTCAGTTAATGGAGGCTATTCGTTTGGGAGAGTCCTGCTTTTCTCAATGGGGTCTGATTGAGGGAAGCCTTGCCGATCATATTCAAGTTCTAAAAGCGGCTGGTGCCATGGCCTGTAAGCCCACCGGTTCTGGTGGGGGAGGGTTTGTTTTGAGTCTTTGGGGCGACGAAGGGCCATCAACGGAAATTATAAAAAGCAACAACCTGCTGCTTTTGGGACCTTTTTAAACAAGGTAGGATCTGAGTCAGGCTACGAATCACTGAGTCTATGATTGGGTGAAGAAAGAAGTGCCACAATGGAGGTGCTGAAATTCGTTTTAGAGTGCGGCTGTTATTTCAACCAGCGACAGTCTTCGGGTTGAATACCTTCATCCAGGCCATAAATAAAGATTGAAGCTTTTTGCCTTTGAATTCCCATGTAAAGAACATGAGGAGCCTGCTTGCTTCCAAAGTTAACTGAACGGACAATGTTTTCCATTTCGAATCTTGGGTTAGAAGAAATATGAGGAAGTTTGTTAGACAGAAGTTTCTCATCCACAACTTCGCATTGGGTATATCCCACTTGCTGACATTTTTTCAGCCCATGGGTTACAGTATCTCTTAGGATCTGTGGTTGATCCTGGTTAAACTCCGAGGTAAAACTTTTGAAGTCGAGAGACTCTCGAGAATCAGAAACTAAATTATTGTTGGAATAAAGTCCCTCAACTACATCTTCATAATTAAAAATTTCGCAACCAAACCCTGTGAGTTGGTTAACCCCTTGGCGCCTTAAGTCTTCAATGATCTTTTCATGCTCGTCATCCAGTTCGGGATAGATATTTGCATGATTCACTTGAAGAAATTGACCTTGCTTGGCCCAGCGCAGAGGAGTTCGTTGTTTCCAATCTACGTATTGATTGGAAAGCTCAATACGATGAGCTATTTTTTTATAGACCTCATAGTTACCGTTGTTGGCTGCATGCATAATGGGTTGAACAAACATATGCCCCTGATCTCCCAAATCTAGGACGGGTGTGGCATCAGGATCAGCACCACAATCAAGCAATGCTAAAGCCACATTGGACATGCCTCGCCCTAGAGCTTTTGTTAGTGCTGTTTCATAGATATTGGTATTAATATCAAAAAAAATATCATTCTTTTTTTCAGGAGCATATTCACAAAGGACTCTTGTTGGATCGCCTGAAACTTGCCTGGGATCGTTATTAAAATAATGGGGGAGGGCATAAGTCACATAAGAGAGTAGAGTTGTGTTCTCACTGGGTTCTACGTAATTAGCAACTTGAGTTTTGCCACCTTCGCTTAGGCGATTCCAAATTTGCATAAAGGAGTCATGTTGATTGCGGAACAATAGCATGGTGAGGTCTCTGGAAATATCTACAACCTCTTCCTGAGTGAGGGGCGCGCTTTTTAGGGCACTACTGGTCATAGTTAGGGCCGATTGTTGAGCCTCTGCCTTTGTGCCTCTTTGAAAAAGTGGACGCATGTTTTGAGAGGAAGCCTCCCAGCAGAAGGCAATGAGGGTCACGGTCAGGAAAAGTTTCAAGTTAAAATCCTTTCAGTAGAGGTCTTCGACCTTATGGAGCAATTCAAATACCAATTGAAATCGAGCTTATTGGGCGTAGAGGTCGTTTAGGGTGTCAATATAGGGGCAAAAAGTGGCAACTCATCTGCTCAATCTGCATGGATTGCACTTGCTTTTCCTGAGGCTCTTGAAGAGAGAATCTGATAAATGGCTAGGCTGGCGGCCACTGCGGCATTTAATGATTCTACTGTAGGGGCTATAGGTATGGACAGGCGGTGGTTGGGAAGAGTGTCTTTTGGAACCCCTTGTCCTTCCTCACCAATCAATAGCCTCATGTTCTCCGGTAAGTGGGCTTTTCTTAAATCTTCGCCATGCATATCTAGAGCCCATAGGCTTTGGTCACTGAGCCCTTTGATAGAGGGACCTCTCACTAAAGGTATCCTGAGGTTAGATCCGCTGGAGGTTTTTGTAACTTTGGGATGAAAGGCATGGGCCGACTCAGATAATAAAATGACTTTTGAGACATCAAAAGCCTCAGCACTCCGAATCACTGCACCTAGGTTGGCGGGATCACTCATGGCGACCATCAACTCTAGTCCCTGAGGTGGTTTATCGGGATTCCAGGTTTTTACTTTGGGTATATCTAAAACCAAAAGTGGAGCTTCAGTCCCAAGAGTATCCAACTCCTTGAAGTGTGAGGGCTCTAGGCAGTAGAGACTCTTTTGGTCTTCTAAACTCCATGGCTTCGCCATGGTTTCTGAATTTACAAGAATCTCTCGGACCAGCTCCTTTTGCTGTTGTAGTACTTCGGGCACAATTTTGCGGCCACTCACCATGGTTTGGGTGAACTTTTTGATTCCTCGAGTCTCAAGAATCTGTCGCCACCTTTTGTAATTGGGGTTTTGCTGACTCAGTATGGACCTCATGAGTCAGTGGTTCCCCAGGTGACTTCTGGTGTTTTCAGCTTTTCAAAGACAATCAGTCGGCGTTCATGGGGGGTCTCTGGCAAGTTGTATTCGTGATACTCAGCCACCTTGAAATACTCACCCCACTTTTGTTTGGCAAAAGCCAGTTCATCATCCACATTGGGGCCTTTCATTAAGTACAGACGCCCCCCCACCTGAAGACATTGGCTTACGTCCTCAAGAGTGAGAGAGATATCCTTGACGGCTCGAGTAATCACTCCTTGGACAGGGTAGGAAAAGTCTCGGTTGATGTTTCGTCCCACTAAATCCAAATTTTCCAGTTTCATAGAATCTCGAACAGTTTTTAAGAAATCAATCCGCTTTCGAACTCCGTCGGCCAATACGATGCGTTTGTCAGGAAACTCCACTTTTAAGGGAATACCAGGAAGTCCTGGTCCGGTTCCCATATCCAGTAGGGGAAAAAAAAGCTTTGTCAGCCGCGGCACCATCAGGCTATCGATGAAATGTTTGATACCAATATCACGGAAACGGATCAGGCGAGTGAAGTTTTCAGTACTTTGTTGCTTCATCAGCAACTGATAAAAAGCCACGAGTTGATGGCGTTTTTCATGAGGGTAGTTCTCGAACCCATGGTGGCGGAAGATATCAAAGAGACGGGAGTCCGCCTCCTGAAAGCTGTAGACCTCTTTAGGCCGTTTGTGGCGGCCTCGGTCTCCTGTGGGAAACTTTCTCCTTTGAAAACCTTGATTTTTGTGCCTCACGTTACTACCTTATTTTGACACCTGAGCTTAGGGCGGTTGAAAAGACTCATAAATTCATACAATAATTGGAACCATGCTAGAACAGAAAATAGATACCATACTCGAAGAAGCAAAGAAAGCCATTGATTCGGTAGAATCTTCTCAAGCCCTTTATGACCTCAAGGTCAAGTATCTGGGTAAACAGGGGCAATTCTCCCTTGTCATGAGAGAGATGGGTTCTCTGCCCAAAGAGGAGCGCCCGGCCTTTGGCAAACTGGTGAATGAAAAAAAACAGGTACTGGAGTCGGCCTATCGCTTTAGGGAAAAGGCCTTGAAAAAAGCCGAACTGGATCAAAAGATTGCCACTGAGGTTTTAGACTTAACCCTACCAGGCCCTGA
>JAUILT010000136.1 GCA_030432925.1 Bdellovibrionia bacterium
AATGTCCTCCTGCACAAGAACTGACAGCAATAACTCCGTCAGCTCCTAAATCTTGTACTTTTAAGGCATGCTCTAGGTTCGTGACATCACAAAGAACTTTAGCCCCCTGTTGGTGTGCTTTGTGAATCACCTCTTTGGGATTTCCCAATGAGGTGATAAATAGGTCTACTCCCGCCTCTAGAGCATAGTTTAAATCTGCTTCTTGGCGAGTATTGCTTTTATTGACAATGATATTCACGCCCACAGGGCCTGTTGCTTGTTGCTTGATCTCTCGAATGACTTCGCCAAAATTTTCGCTGGGCCGAAAATTCAGACTGGGGGTTGTTCCAACTCCTCCTGCTTCAGTAATACCTAGAACCAGTTTTTTATTAGAGACTAAGAACATAGGAGCTCCAATAATAGGGTAGCGGCAATTCATCATTTTGGTGAAAGGCGTTTGGATAGATTTCAACATGGTGATACTCCTCCAGGTGGACTCTGAGACGCTTTATTATGAAACAAATTAATATCTCTGCCTATCGATAAAGTCATTTAGGCAGGTTTCTGATAAGAATCTGACCAATAGACGGGTGGTGTTGATTTTTTTGGAGTAAAATAAAAGAAGAAATGGGACGTGCTTTGAGATTCTTTAAAATAATTACCTACCTGACAGGAACGCTTGCAGGCACTGTGCTTTTCAGTGCTTTTAATAAGTCGCCTGATGTTGAAATGGGATTGGGTGAAGGACTTCAAAAAAATATTATTCAACAGATCAAAGATGGCCAGAATTTAACCAATAAGCTCATGAGTGTCATAAGCTCAGAATTTAAAACTGACCAGGAAAGAACTCAGTGGTTTCATCAAAAAGTAGAGCAGCAGAAAAAATATGACAGTGAGGTCAATCAGCGACGAGAAAACTCCTATATTTATCATCATAATGGAAAAAAATGGGTATTCATAGAAGGGAAGTATTACGAGTATAATCCTAAGAACACTTATGTGATCAATGGGGTGAAGACTTTTTATGAGCCCCATCGATCGGATAAAAAGCCACCGAAGGTCACTTCTGCTAGTCGTCAGAAAGTGGTGGCGACTCAAGTTGTGAGGAAGGCGCCAGCAGTATCAACAAGCAATACCAACTCTAACCCCTTGAAGGTTTATACCAGAACTGGAATGGCTCAACTCAAGCAGAATTTGAACCAAATTCAGGTCCAAATGAATCAGAGAAATGAGGCACTCAAACGTCTCAGTAAAGAACCCTAAATTATTGCTCTTACTGTATGGAGCGTTCTAATTCTTTAAAAATGGGATCCATAAAGTCGGAGGTGCTTGTCCCATGCTTGCGGATTTTTTTTAGTACCGTGCGGGCCTGTTTCTTTTTATTATATTCCATGAGCATTTTAATATAATTTTTAGTAACAGTGATTTGAAGCATTCCTGGTTTGGCGGCAATTACGTCCTCATAGTGTTTGCTGGCCTGTTCAACTTGACCATCTTTTTCAAGACTTCTCGCAAAGTGGTAGCTGGCATCAAGCGAAAGGCCACCGTTTTGAAAATATTTAGTAAAAGCAGTCATGGCCTGTTTATTTTCACCCATTAAATAGAGCATTTTTCCAAGGTCTGCGTAAGCCTCATTATCCAAGCGGCTGAGTTGCTGCAGGGCTTCTAACTGACACGTCAGATTTTTACGATCTTCACAAATCTCTTGGATGCGGATGAGATCTCTAGCACTGGCTGCACCCATGAGTTGTTTGGTTTTTAAAGGGAGAACTTCTAGAACATGAGTATCCCATTGGACAATTAAAATAAATGCCATAGTCAAAACAGCACAGAGGGAACTCACTAACGTGATATATCGTTTATCTGCTTTTTTTTCGATCTGTATTTGTTTTTGGTTAGTGGTAAAGCCGCAGTGGCTGCAAACAATTACAGACTCCCTCAGACGCTCAGAAGGGACTTCCATCTGACATCGGGGGCAAGCTCCAAAATCATACATTTTATGACACTCCTTGAAAAATACCTTTCTTAAAAGCGCTTCAAATTTTCGGCCATCCTGTATTGCAACGAGGCAACGGTGGAACAGAAATCACTATGGAGCTTCTTCAATACTGGTGACAATTCCTGGCTCAACTAAAATATTTGAGTTTTCAAAAGAATTACCGCACACTTAATGACCATGAAGGGGTGGGTACAAATTTTGGTTTTGTGGGTCCTATTTTTGGGGGCAATGTCAGGTTGTACTGGACCTGGTAAAAAGGCAAAACGTGCTCAAAGAGATCCACTGGTATTTCAAGTAACCCCTGCGGCATTTTCTGGCAGTGACGATGCAGACATTAGAAGCCTAAAGGCTGTTCTTAAAAGTCATATTCAATATTGGAAACAGCAAGATGAAGGGGTTCTTCGTTTTGGAGAGAGCCATAGCATTGGCACTAGAGACTACCTGCGGTCTTTGCAAAAGATCCAATGGGTTCTGGAAAAAGAGGGAATCTCTGAGTTATTGAGCTATCTGAGCAATAACTTTGTTTTTTTGTCAGTCAAAGAGGTGGGAGTGCCTGCAGGAAGTGCATTTTTTACCAGTTATTTTGAACCGTTGTTGGATGATCGCTTTTGGCAACCCCTTTATGAGACGCCAAGAGATATGGTCGTGGTAGATATGGAGGCTTGGGCTCAGGCCTTTCCCCGCTGGAGCGTCTGGCAGAATCGGTCCACTGAGAAAAAATCTGCATCTGCGGTTTTAAGAGGAAGGTTGATCAGCGACACCGAGGGTCAACTCCCCAGAATTTTGCCCTATTGGTCTCGAGAGGAGATTGACGCTCAGGGAGTGATGCATAAGAACGCTCAGATATTGGCTTACCTTGATCCCATTGATAGTTTCTTTTTGCAGATTCAAGGGTCTGGAGCCTTGAAGTTTAAAGATGGAAAAGTACTTCGCGTGGGTTACGCCGCACAAAATGGCCATCCTTATACAGCTATCGGAAAATTCATGTTTTCTGTGATTCCAAGAAGTAAAATGAGTTTGCAGGCCATTGAGGAGTATTTGCGACGACTTCCGGCAGGTGAGCGACAGTCGTTTCTCAATCGCAATGCTAGTTATGTGTTTTTTAGAAAACTGAAAGGTCGTGGGGAGACTTATATGGGGACGGAAGTGGTCGATGGGAGAACCATTGCCACCGACACAAGCTATTATCCCAAAGGCACTCTTGCCTGGATTTCTATTCCTGGTGTTGAGGTCTCTGGCCAGTCCATCTCTCGCTTTGTTATGGATCAAGACACCGGAGGAGCTATTAGGGGAGCCGGTCGGGTAGACCTTTTTTGGGGGCAGGGAGAAGAGGCTAAGAAGGCAGCGGGTGGGGTGAAGCATAAGGGGGAACTGTTTTATCTGTTTCCCCAATCAGCTTTGGGCACGGTGGCTCCTATGCCTACTCAGTCTTCTGCGGGAAATTAGCAAGGGTTTGCTAATATAGATAAGAGCGCGGGCTAATAGCAGCAAGGCGTCATTAGAATAATTTTTCTATAATCCTACAACTTTCCCTGTCATATAGGCAGTTTACAGCTTAAAGTGGGTGTGCTTTTTGAACACGAGCTTAAAGTCGGGGTGTGTCTATCGCTTATGAAAACTGTGTTGACTGGGGTTAAGCCTACTGGACGTATTCACATAGGAAATTATCTGGGTGCCATGCGTCCGGCTATTGCTATGTGCAATCAAGAGAATGTGCAAGGCTTACTTTTTATTGCAGATTACCATTCACTGACTACAGTTCACAACGCTGAGACGCTCAACCATATGGTGTATGATTTGGCGGCAACTTGGTTGGCATTGGGGCTGGACCCTCAACAGACTTTTATTTACAGGCAGAGTGATGTGCCAGAAACTTTTGAGCTACAGTGGATTTTATCCTGCATGTCGGCGAAAGGTTTAATGAACCGGGCCCATGCTTATAAAGCTATTGTTCAAGAAAATGAGAAAAAAGCTAAGAGTGATCTTGATGATGGCGTGAATATGGGACTTTACAATTATCCTATTTTAATGGCTGCCGATATTTTACTGTTCTCTGCAGACGAAGTGCCTGTTGGAGAAGACCAGGTTCAGCATGTGGAGATTGCCCGGGATCTAGCAGAAAAATTCAATCGTATCTTTGCTGAAGAGGTTATTCGATTGCCAAAGGTAGTGGTACAAAAGGAAAGCAAAATTGTTCCTGGGCTGGATGGAAGAAAGATGTCCAAGTCTTATGACAATACCATACCCGTTTTTATGGAACCCAAAAAAATGCGCCAACTGGTGATGAAGATTAAAACAGATTCATCAGGGCCTGAAGATCCCAAGGATCCCAACAGTTCGATTCTATTCGACTTGTATAAGGAGTTTGCTACGCCAGAACAGGTGGAGGAAATGGCCCATCGATACCATAAGGGCATTGGCTGGGGCTATGTGAAACAAGATTTATTTGAAGCTATGGAGAGCACTTTAAGCGGTCCACGAGAGCATTACAAAGAATTAATGAACAACAAAGACGAACTGGATCAGATCCTTAAGGAAGGAAGTTCAAGAGCTCGTGAAAGAGCTGCCGAACTGATGAGTCGAGTTCGTACTGCCATTGGTATTACCAGGAGGGGCAAATGAAATGTAAAGTCAAATCACTGTTTATCTACCCAGTGAAAAGTTTTGGTGGCTTTCAGGTCACGCAAATGGAGATAGGCTCCAATGGGCCTAAGTATGATCGTCAATGGATGGTTGTTGATAAAAATAATAAGTTTATGACCCAGAGAACATTTCCTAAAATGTCTCAGGTCAATGTAAAAGTCATTGAAGATGCTCACATTGAATTAACAGCTCCAGGTGTGGACTTTATGGATTTTGGAGTTGAGGAGTTTGATGCTTCTTCAGAGATGGAAGTAGAAATTATGGGTGATAAAGTGAAGGCTCATGAAGTAGACCCTGAAGTGTCCGAGTGGGTGTCAGACTTTTTAGGAAGCCCCTGCAAGCTGGTTCGAAAAGCAGAAACCTCTGAGCGTCTTATTGATACAGACTATGGAGATGGAACCATTAATTTTTCTGATGGTTTTCCGTTTTTGATTGTGTCTTTGCAATCTTTGGAACTTCTCAATCAAAAACTGAATAAAGCCTTTGCCATGAAGCGATTTCGCCCCAACATTGTGGTTCAAGTTGAGGAGCCTCATCAGGAGGATTACTGGACACAAATTCAGATTGGTGACGTATTGCTCCGTGGGGCTCAGTTATGCAGTCGTTGTAAAGTAACGACTATTGACCCTATGACAGGTCAGTTTGGTGAAGAACCATTAAAAACTCTGGGTGAGTATAGAAAGACCGATCAGGGAATTGTATTTGGAAAAAACTTTGTGCATGAAAATGAAGGAGTTATTCGAACGGGTGCTGAAATTGATATTCTTGAGTACTTGGAATACCGGCCTGTGGATATTGAAGAAGAGAGTGAAGAAGCTTATGAAGAAGAGGTCTATGAGACAGAGGCATGAGGGGAGGGGCCTATTTAAAATAACCTCTATGATGGGCCCTCATAGATAAGATCCAAAAAGAACATACTAAGAGAATAAGAGCACATGCCTTGATTGTCGTTTGATTGGAAAGATCATGATGTGTTGAAGCTCGAAAAACGAGAACCCAGACAGAGATCAGTAGGCAAATAAAAGGTTTTAATTCGTAGATCAGCTTTTCCATAGGTTAAGGTTTTTTTCGGAAAACAAGTTATGTTTTTTTAAAAAATTATTAAAAATGAG
>JAUILT010000031.1 GCA_030432925.1 Bdellovibrionia bacterium
TTGGAGAATGTATTGAATATGAAAAAAAATAGGAACCGTGGAGATATGCTAGTTTAAGTTGAATAATTAATATTAATTATTTATCTTAATAACAATTATTTAATTTTAAAAATTGGAGATGAATTTAAGGCGCGGAGCCTGAAGTTCAAAACTCTGGCGACACCTGGGCACACGCCTGCCTGCAGTAGCTTTTTAACTGATGGGGGAGCTGTATTTACAGGGGATGCTTTGTTTATGCCGGATTTTGGAACTGGAAGAACAGACTTCCCCTTGGGAAGCGCCAGTGATCTTTATGAGTCGATCACGTCTCAGCTTTACACTTTACCCGATGAAACAAAAGTTTTTGTAGGGCATGACTATCAGCCTGGTGGACGTGCGCCGACTTGGGAGTCCACAATCGGTGAGGAGAAAAGGCAGAATATTCATTTAAATGTGGAAACTAATAAAGACACATTTGTGAACTTTAGAGAGTCTCGTGACAAAGAGCTGGCCGCTCCGAGGCTATTACTTCCAAGCGTGCAGATAAATATTAATGCTGGAAGATTGGCTCCTCCCGAGAATAATGGGCAAAGTTATTTGAAAATACCTGTTCGAGGATGGGAGTAACCAGATGGAGTTCATAGGCTACGCGGGAGCAGTGTTGATGGGTCTTACCCTTGGCATGATTGGTGGGGGAGGCTCCATCCTCTCCGTGCCTATTTTTGTTTATCTATTTTCGATATCTCCCACAATCGCTACAGCCTACTCTCTTTTTGTCGTGGGTTTAGTAGCCTTGATAGGTGGTATACAGAACTACTTTCAAGGGCAAGTGGATCTAAAGACGGGAATCACCTTTGCGATTCCCTCTTTTATAGGGGTATTTTCAGTGAGAAAATTCATCATGCCTGTGCTCCCAGACACTTTTGTACAGGTTGGACCGTTTGAGTTGACTCGAGATATGACAATCATGATTGTCTTTGCTGTGGTGATGTTAGCAGCATCTTGGTCGATGATTCGAGGTAGAAAACAGTCCCAACCGATTCAGTTATCTGCACTCCAAAGAGCCTTGCTGATTGCAGCAGAGGGGTTAGTTGTTGGTGGAATTACCGGTTTTGTTGGGGCCGGTGGAGGCTTTCTGATTGTGCCAGCTTTAGTAATACTTGTTGGTCTTGACATGAAGTTGGCAGTAGGCACATCTTTGGTGATCATTGCTGCTAAATCTTTAATTGGCTTTCTGGGAGATATTGGGCAGACACCTATCGACTGGAATTTTCTGTTTACTTTCTCTGGGCTGGCTGTCATGGGGCTATTTGTAGGTACTTATGCGAGTCAGTTTGTACCCAGTCAAAAATTGAAGAAGGCTTTTGGCTGGTTTGTGCTCGTTATGGGGGTTATTATCCTTGGTAGTCAGGCGGCGTAAAATGACCTTCGGACACATCTATAAGCCCATCATAGTTAGTGATTTTATAGTTTTTCCCCTCAGATACGACAAGCCCCATACCTTGTAGCTTCTGAAGAGTTCTCACAATGGTGGGTGGTGTGCTGTCGAGTAGGTCAGCTAATTCTTTTCGAGTCCAATGGTGGTCTGTACTTACTTTTTCAAGGTAAATAAGGGCTTCTGCTGTTCGAGAAAGGACGTCTTTTTCTGAAAAAGATATTCGAGCTTCTTCTGAAACTCTGAGTTCACGAGCTAGAGTTTGAATCACATTCATGTGCAGTTCGGGTTGGACTTCTAAAAGTCTGTGAATACAGGTTTCGGCGACAAAGTCCATAGAGCAGGAATCCAGGCAAATGCTGGAGGCATGATAAAGTTCTTTGGCAAAAAAAGACCGGTGTCCAAAGTATTGACCAGGTTTAAACAGGCGGAGCAGGTGCTCTTTGCCGGAGGTGCCAACAGCGATTAACCCGACCAGTCCACTTTTTAAAAAATAGATTCCTTTGGGCCAATCTCCTTGGTGATAAATCGACTCAGATCTCTTCTTTTCAAGAGTGATCTTGTTTTGCTCTATACACTTGAGACCGGCCGAATTAATTTGAGAAAAAGGATTCATGATTCGTTATTTAAGCATTGAAGTTGCTCTGGAACAATGTCACTTTTTTCAGTCTGATATAAAATGAAAAAAAAGGAGGGTTTCCATGCCAATTGAGTGGTTATTTGCCTTGATGGGTGGGGTTCTGATTGGAGTCTCTGTGACGGCTATGCTCTGGTTGAATGGCCGAGTTACTGGAATCAGTGGCATTTTTAATGGGTTATTGAGTTATAAAAAAGGAGATATGAGCTGGCGAGTGGCCTTTGTGATTGGCCTTGTGGCGGGTGGGTTTGTTGTTGAGGTTATTCATCCGGGCTCTGTGGGTAATATTCTTGATTATGGTTGGGTGACGGCGGCCGTGGCTGGCTTGCTTGTAGGGTTTGGAACGGTCCTTGGAAGTGGCTGCACGAGCGGTCATGGTGTCTGTGGAATGTCTCGCCTGTCGCCCCGATCAACAGTGGCTACTTTGACATTTATGGGCTTTGGAGTGGTGACCGTTTATATTTTTAGACATTTGATAGGAGGCAACGGATGAGCAAAAAAAATATATTGGTTTCGTTTTTTGTAGGCCTAGTTTTTGCTGTGGGACTGGGTTTAAGTGGGATGACTCAACCTCAAAAAGTGATAGGTTTTCTAGATGTTCTTGGAAACTGGGATCCCTCACTGGCTTTTGTTATGATAGGCGCGATTGGTTTTCATGCTATTTTTTACAGAATTATTGTGAGGCAGGAGGCTCCATTATTTACGGCCCGATTTATGGTGCCGGATAGGCGAGATATCACATGGAGACTGGTTGCTGGCTCTGCCCTGTTTGGAATAGGCTGGGGGGTTGCCGGCTATTGTCCGGGGCCTGGAATCACATCTATGACCTCCTTGGATATCAGGCCTATAGTATTTGTAGCAGCAATGATTGTTGGCATGCTCCTTTTTCGCATTATGGACAAGAAACTGCCGGACTGATGGAACATTAAATAGAGCGGTAATCTGTCAGATGTTTATAAACTGAAGTGAAGGTCACCTTTAGAATACTGGCCACCGGTATGGAGATCAGCATACCCACGACTCCAAGCACTTGAGCGCCTGCGATAATAGATACCACGACTGTGATAGGATGAAGATCAACAATCTTTGCCACAACCAGTGGAATAATAAATGCGGCATCAATCAGTTGAACAGTAAAGTAAACTCCAGAAACCAAAAATAGTCCGAAAGTGGTATCACCGTTGATAATAGAAATGGCCAAGGCAGGAATAGCTCCGATAATAGGCCCAACATAGGGAATCAGGTTGGTTAGCGCCGCAAATAAAGCCAGAATTGTAGCGTAGGGAAAATCAATGATGACCAATCCCGCCCAAGTCAGAACCCCAACAAATACAGCCTCTAAAAGTCGAGCCCGAACAAAGTGTCCCATTTGATCATTGATCTGGTGGTAAAGGCTCAGGGTTGTTTCAAATATACTATTGGGTACAAGGTTTAACAAATTTCTTGAGAAGACCTTTCCATCTTTGATCATAAAAAAAGCAATAAAAGGGGCTAGTAGTAAAGTGGTCACAGATTTAGTGATAAATCCGGGAAGGTCCTCAAATAGAGCCGTTGTCCATGGAGAAAGAGCTGCCTCCACTTGCTCTGAAAAATCAATGGCAAAATAGGATCCAGCCATATCACCAAAACGTTGTTCAGACTCTGCAATCAGTTGCGTTAGGCCCTCGGCATACTTTGGAAACTCTGCCTTTAACAGCCCCAACTGGTTGGCAATGAGAGGCAAGAAAGAAGAAACCACCACTCCCAACAGGGCGCTGACACCAATAAAAGTGAATGATACTGCAAGAAGTCTATTGATGCCTAGCCGCTCCAACGAGTTGACAAACGGCCCTAGCAGATAAGAAATCACAAAAGCCAGAAGTGATGCCACCAAAAGGTTTTCCACTTTGACAATCAAAAATAATACAGAGGCAATCACGCCGAGAAAACTCATCAGGCGGATAAAATTGTAAAGCTTGAGCTGTCGGTTGCGAGTGAATTGAGTCATTTATCTCTCGGCAATGAGTTTCATTTGTTTTTTAAGCTCAGTCACTTTTTCAGATGTTCCTTTAAGGCGGCGCCCAAGTACTTGAGAAAGGCGAAAGCAGATTTTTGCTCCTGTAGAGGGGTTTCTCTCGATGATCTCTTCAAGGTCTGGCCTAAAAAAACCAATCATCATACTGTCGCCGACGGAAAGAGCCGTGGCACTTCGTCGAGAGTTTTCTTCTACAAGAGAAAGTTCGCCTAAAAAGTCTCCTCCAGAAAGGCGGGTTACATGAGTGGGTTCATCCGAATCAATAAGTGCATCCTCCACCATGATATCCACTGTGCCCCGGCCAATGATATACATACCCACACCAATTTCTCCCTGTTTAAAAACAGCTTCGCCATTTTTATAGTGTCGGACGTGAATGAGTTCTTTAACAAAAGAAAGCTCTTTTCGTGAGAGGTCTTGAAAAATATAGCAAGACTTTAAAATACTTTGAAGTTCTTCGATAGCGTCACTTTTTCTAAATAGATTTTCCCACATTTGGTTCACTTCATAGCTCCCTGCCTGATGTGTGAAAAAGACTCTGACTTTTTACCCACCCAGTGAGACCTCCAGGGTATTTGACTTGAGACCAATCAGAGGCCCTTCTTTTTAATAACACTTCAGAGCCCTCATAAACTTCAAACAAAGTGGAGCTTTCACTTGTGGGTGCAGACTTAACCTTGACGGTTTCAGTAACTACTGTTGCTCGAGGTGTAAAGTAGTCATACACCTTGAGAATGGCTGTCACTTGAAAAGCCAGAAACCCAACAAAAAGACCAATGCCCACCCATGGGATGGGGGGGAGTGGAAATTCCTCTTCCACGGCCAATCGTCTTTGCCCCAGATAGCGAATGAGGATCCACCCACAACAGGCCATAAAGACCAGGGTTAAAAAGAAAACTTGGTTGATGGACATTCGAGATAAGATGTGGCGACGAAAACGTTCCCAGTGACCTCTTGGAGATGAAATATTGCCTATAGAAGATGTGGCCATTAGAAACTCGATGGCTCTTGAGGCTGGCTCTAAATCAGGGTCCAAAAACAACGCCTTGCGCCAGGCGGCCAGTGCCATGCCATTGTTCTTTAGTTGGTACTCACTGAGCCCCCAGTTATATAAAATTAAGGGGTTTTGGGGTTCACTGGACCATGCTTGTTGAAACTGATCTCTTGCCTGGGAAAAGTCTTTTTCTTGATAGTGTCTTAGCCCGAGTTGATAAGATTCGGCAGCACTCAAGTTTTTCAGTTCGGCTTGGGGTTGTGCTGCAGGAATTGTGGTTCCACGGGAGTGGTTCCACCCATCTTGCGCCATGGCGAAAGACATTGAGTTTATGATAAGTAAAAGGGCGAGAGCTCTGAGAAAAAACATCCTGACCAGTTTAAAGAGTGAGTCTTGAAGTGTCTATAGTGAGATGGCGAAAAAGTTATTTTTGCGCCCCCATCAGAATTCAAACCAGATCGGTATAAGTCAGCCTTGTCTTGTTTAGGGGCAAGGGGTAGGATTTATAGATCTTAGCTCGGAGAAGATCTTGAGCCTTGAAACATCTGCACAGAGAGGACACAAATGACAGGCAGTCTTGTTGGTGAACAGCTTTTTTCTAGTCCAGAGGTAGAAAGTCATCTCAATACACTTGTTTCTGATATTCAGAAGTTCAGTGAAAAAATTGAAACTGTAAGGCCTCCCTCTCCTGATTTACAGGAAAAAGCGCAAAAAACTGTGGATCAAATAGGTCAAAACCGAGGGCGTCCACTGTTTTACCCTTACGTTGGTACAGGTATTGGACGCGGGTGTTATGTCGAGGTGAATGACGGCAGTGTTAAAATGGACTTGATCAATGGGATTGGGATTAACATCATGGGACACTCTCACCCTAGGGTTCTTAAAGCCTCCATAAAGGGTGCAATGAACGATGTAGTCATGCAGGGAAACCTCGAGCCCAACATGGAGTACTCTGACTTGGCAGGAGAGCTGATCCAACTCGCTCAAAAAAACTCTCGTTTGAGGCACTGCTGGATAACAACCTCAGGGTCTATGGCTAATGAAAATGCTTTAAAAATGGCTCGTCAAAAAAATACGCCTGCGAACATGATACTTGCATTGGAAGGGGCTTTTGCCGGTCGTACAACAATGATGGCAGAAATTACAGATAACCCTGGCAATAAAATAGGGCTTCCGGACTATAACGAAGTATTGCGAGTCCCTTATTGCAATAAGTTTGCAGATATGTGCCGAACCCGTTGTGGAAAAGAGAAGGCGTTGTCTCGGCTGAAGGAGCATGTGGCTAATCATGAAGGTAAGATCGCAGCCTTTGTATTTGAACCCATGATTGGTGAAGGGGGGTACCGTGTTGCTTGTAGGGACTACTTTATTCCAATGTTAGAGTTCTGTCGTGAAAAAGAGATCGCCGTATGGGCTGATGAAATTCAGACGTTTGCTCGAACGGGAAACTTTTTTGCCTATGAAACTTTAGGCTTTGGTGAGTATGTGGACCTTTGCACAGTTGCAAAGACGATTCAAAACGGAGCGACACTTTATACAGAAGAATATAATCCTCAACCAGGCCTTATTGCTGGAACTTTTGCCGGTTCGTCATCGTCGTTGGCGGCAGGCTATGAGATTCTTAAAATCCTGCAAGAGGGTTATATGGGTCCCCAGGGAAAAATTCAGCAGATCCACGATAAATTTGTGAGCATGTTAAACTCACTGAATGAAACTTCTTGCAAAGGTCTTTTGCAGGATGCTGGTGGGCTGGGCTTAATGGTGGCGGTCACTCCTTTGGATGGGTCGAAAGATAAAATGATACAACTACTTAAAGTACTTTATAAAAATGGACTTATGACGTTTGGTTGTGGAAAGGGCCCTTTCCGTCTTAGGTTTTTGCTTCCGGCTATTATGACGGAACAAGATATTGAGCGGGCAGGTGAAATTATTGAAAAGTCTATTTTGGAGCTTGCTTGAGTTTAGTAGAAGCTTGTAGGAACTTCATTGCAATAGAAAGCACACCTGGGCACGGCAACTTTGAAGCCGCAGAGTTTGTTGCTCGCCTTTCTGGAGAAATGGGCTTTCATGTTGAAAACCAAAAAGAAACGCTGAATGGTCTTGAACAGAGCAATGTTATTATTCGAAACTTTCAAGGGATTCCATCTGAGGAACTATTGCTTCAAACGCATTTGGATACTGTTGATCCAGGCAACTTTGGTCAGTGGACAAAGACGCAGTCCAACCCCTTTAATGCATCTATATACAATAATGAAATGTATGGGCTTGGAGTGGCAGATACCAAACTTGATTTTATTTGTAAACTTTTTGCGGCCAGAGATTTTTCTAGAAAGAAGTTAAAGAGGCCTTTTGTTCTGGTTGGCACCTATGGTGCTCAAAATGCCATGGCGGGAGCTATAAAACTTGTTCGCAGAAAACAAATTCATGCAAAAATAGCTCTTGTCGGCGAGCCAACAGACCTGCAGTTAATTCATGCCGGCCAAGGAATGGTTGTTGTGGAAATATCGATACCGTTTTCAAAAGAAGAAATGAACTATAGAGCACAGCACGACTTAATGGAGAGTTCGACGACTCAAAGTAGAATTTTTCATGGCAAAGCAGCTCACTCCAGCCGTCCTGAAATGGGTGAAAATGCCATTGTAAAAATGCTTGATTACCTGGTTCAGCTGCCAGAGGGCATTGCTATTATGGGGCTAGATGGGGGTATTAATTTTAACTCTGTTCCAGACTTTGCGGTTTTAGAGATTGATATGGTTGCGGGATTCAAGGATCCCATTGTTCCAAAAATAGCTTATATTTTGAAAAAAGCCAAAGAGGTCGAATCGGAGTTTAAAAGCTTCGTGGATGCTGAAGACGGCGAAGCGCCAACGATGAACATTGGTACTATTCGAACATATGACGACCAGGTTCGGGTGGTTGGCTCATGTAGAATGCCCTACCCTGTGCCGGAAGAGCTTTATCAAAAATGGATGTCTGACTTGGGAAAAGCGTGTGAGGAGAAAGGGGCGGTTTTTCGAATTCGTGATTATAAAAAAGCATTTCATGTGCCAAAAAATTCAGATTTTCTTAAAGGTTGTGGAAAAATTCTTGAAAGTCTTGGAAGAGGGGCACAACCAAGCGCGATTTCTGTCGCAACAGAGGCCAGTGTTTTTTCTCGTTTGGGTTTGGAGTGTCTAGTTTTTGGTCCAGGACAGAGTATTGGAAACTCCCATGCACCTAACGAAAGAGTAAGGGTATCTGATTTAGAGACGGCGACAGAGTTTTATAGACAAGTCATTGAGAGGTTTTGCCAGTGAGTTTTAGAATTCGAAGTGCCAGAAGAGAAGATCAAAAACAGCTTTATGAGTTGGCGCGACAATTCACTTTGCTTAACCTTCCTGCAGACAAAAATACAATTGCTCAAAAAATTGATAAAAGTATTGCATCATTTTCTGGAAGCGTCTTGGCAGCAGAGAGCGAATATCTTTTTGTACTGGAAGACGCTAGCGATGGTTTTATTGCGGGTTCTTCGCAAATTGTTGGAAAAAAGGGAACCGAAAAAAAACCGGCCTTTTCTTTTCGCGTATTAAAAAACGAAAGGTTCTCTAAGGACCTGGGAATTGGGTTTATTCATCAGGTATTGCGTTTGAAAGTAGAGTCAAATGGCTGTGCAGAGGTCGGCGGGCTAGTTCTTGATCGTGGTCACCGCAGGCTTCCAGAGAAGCTCGGAAAGCTATTGAGTTTGAGTCGCTTTTTATTTGTGGCCATGGAGAGATCTCGTTTTCAGGTCAATATTCATGCAGAAATGGCCCCTCCCTTGACAGAAGAGGGGCGCTCTGAGTTTTGGGAGGCTTTGGGAAGAAGGTTTACGGGAATGCCTTATGCCGAAGCAGATGCTTTGAGTCAGAAGAACAAGAGGTTTATCCAAGACTTGTTTCCTGAGGAAGATATCTACCTTGCATTACTGGACTCCAAAGCCCGTCTTGTAATGGGTCGTGTTGCCGAAGAGACGCAGGCTGCAGAATATATGCTTAAAAAAATGGGTTTTCAGTCAACAGACGAAGTAGACCCATTCGACGGCGGTCCCCATTTGAAAGCCATCATTGATGAAATTCCCCTGGTAAAGAGCAAGCGTGACCTGACCTTAAAAAAAGCAGCTCATCAGACATTTGAGAGGATGGGCCTTATTGGGTACAAAGACGCGGGTGAGTTTATAGGGTGCCAGTCGGCTTATGCTGCAGAGGGTGACTTACTGCACTTACCCGAGTCGGCATGGAAAACTATGGATTTGAGTGAAGGCCAAAAGCTGAGTGTGACAGATTATATTTGAAAGGAAGGTTCATGAGTTCAAAAGGCACGATTGAGTTTCGAGGGGATTTTATTGATGGAGAGTTTCGATCTCATACCACAAAGGATGGTGAATGGTTGGTAAAAAGTCCCGGTGACCTTAAGGATATTGTTTTTGAAGCAAGTGTTTCCAATGAAAATATCAACAGAGCTTGTTTGGCCGCCAGAGCTGCTTTTCCTATGTGGGCAAAAAAAACACTGGAAGAGCGTGTTGAGCATGTGCAACGTTTAAAAGAAATTTATCAAGCTAGGGTAGAACAAATTGCAGAAACCATTTCCAGAGAAACAGGAAAGCCCTTGTGGGAAGCAAAAACAGAAGCAACAGCCATGGTTGGAAAAATTTCTATTACCATCGAGCACTCTTTAAAGCTTGTGGAAAATCAAAAAATTTCTGAGATTCAGCCGAATACAGATGGTTGGATTCGTTTTAAGCCAAGAGGTGTGATGGCTATTCTTGGTCCATTTAATTTTCCCGGACATTTGCCCAACGGTCACATCATTCCGGCGATTGTTACCGGAAACACAGTTGTCTTCAAACCCAGTGATAAAACTCCTGTGATTGCACAGGTAATGGCAGAAATGTTTGAAGAGGCGGGCATCCCCGCTGGAGTGTTTAATGTGATTCATGGCAAAGGGGATACTGGGAAACGGTTAGTGGAGTCGGAATATATTGACGGTATTTTATTTACCGGTAGTTATGAGGTGGGTCTTAAAATTAAACAGGCAACATTACATCATCATTGGAAAATTCTTGCTTTAGAAATGGGCGGAAAAAACTGCACTGTTGTGTGGAATGATGCCAACCTAGAAAAAGCTGTCTATGATACAATTACAGGCTCTTTTCTCACTACAGGGCAGCGATGCTCAGGAACAAGTAAGGTTATTTTACACCCAGAGATTAAGGACAAGTTCATAGAGAATTTTTATGAAACGGCTAAGAAATTAACAATAGGGCACTGGGAGTCCAACCCATTTATGGGGCCATTGATTGACTCGGACTCTGTAGAAAAATACATTCGCTTTCAAGAAATTGCTAAAAGAGAAGGGGCTGAGAGTTTGATGAGAGGCAAGACTCTTAATTTAGATACCGATGGTTACTATGTTACTCCGAGTATCAACCTTGTGGAGAAGTTCAATGCTAAATCCGTGTATCAGCAAAACGAAATTTTTGGACCTAATGTAGCTATTATGACAACAGATGATTTTAACCACGTCTTGCAGATTCAGAATGCTTCAGGGTTTGGACTTTCCATGGCGATCTTTTCAGAAAATGAAGCGCTCTATAATAAAGCACTGTTGGAGGCTCGAGTGGGACTTTTGAATTGGAACAGAACAACAAACGGAGCTTCGTCTCGGTTGCCATTTGGCGGAATGGGGAAATCTGGGAATGACCGCCCATCGGCACATTTTGCAGTTAATTACTGTACAGTTCCTGTTGCTAGTCTTGAAGATCGCAATCCATTCGATGAGAGCAAAGTGTTACCTGGCATAGACTATAGCTTTAAAGACTGATGAAAAAAATTATAAAGATTTTCATGTTGATGGGAGTATTGAGCCTAGGGTTTCTAGGGAGCAAAGCTATTTTTTTTCTGAGTTTTCCAGTGGGACCACCTATTAAAAACTCTACGTTTGAAGTTCCTCCAGGCGCCAGCTTCACTCGTGTGGCCAATGAATTGCAAAATGAAGGTTATATTTCTGATGCTTTGTATTTTAAAATTTATGCGAAGCTTATAGGAAAAGCCACGGAAATTCGTATGGGGGAGTACGCTCTTTCCTCAGAAATGACTCCACCTCAGGTTTTGAGCATCATTACCTCAGGGATAAGTGTTCAAAAAACTTTCACTATTCCTGAGGGGGAGAATATTTTTGAAATTGCAGACATCCTTGCGAACCACGAAATTGGAACTCGAGAAGAGTTTTTGAAACTATTTCGTGATAGTCATAGGGTTCAAAAAATCTTAGGAGAGAACTTTTCTAGTTTTGAAGGTTATTTGTTCCCTGAAACTTATAATTATACCAAATATACAACCCCCGAAGATGTTTTAGAAATGATGGTCAATAGTTTTAAGAGAGTCTGGGCAGAGATGGGGGAGGGGCGCAGCAGCTTGAGCCGCCACCAGGTTGTGACCTTAGCCAGTGTAGTGGAAAAAGAAACCGGAGCACCTGAAGAAAGGCCAGTTATTGCCTCCGTTTTTCATAATCGTTTGAACAAACGGATGCGCCTTCAAAGTGATCCAACGATTCTTTACGGACTTCTCGTGGAAACTGGAAAGATGAAAAAAAATATCCGAAAAAAAGATATTCTTAAAAAAAACCCTTATAACACCTACACTGTAAAAGCTTTGCCTGCGGGGCCCATTGCTAACCCCGGAAGGGAAGCCATAGCGGCAGTCTTAAAGCCAAAAACTACGGACTTTCTTTACTTTGTCAGTAGAAATGACGGAACACACGTTTTTTCAAAAACTTACCAGGAACACAACAAGGCGGTTCGTGTGTATCAATTAAACCGCCGTGCTCGTAAAGGCAAAAGCTGGAGAGATTTAGAGAAACGAAAGGGTGACGGCTCCCAACGCAAAGATCTTTGAAGAAGTTACCCTTCATCACCATCGTTATTTGTTTCAGGTGGAGGAATTCTCTTTAGGGTCACCTTCAGAAACTGAAAGGTGGTTCCATCACCATCTAAATCTTGCCGAGAGTAGATTTGATAAAGGTTTTCCTGGGGGAGTTTGTACAAGGAGAGAGTGCTTAGGTTTTCTCCAAATACGTCTTTAGGAGCAGAGTACTTGGTGCTGTCATCGGGTTTGCTCCAGGCGGGTTTTTCAGTGCCATTGTCCGTTGTTTCCAACCAAAGAGCCCCAATTTTTATTTTTTCTCCATCAAAGCGGTAACCCCAGGATGTGGTTTCAAATTCAATTTTACCACTTTCAGCGACAGTCATTGCTGTAATTCCTGACATGGAGGCTTCATAACTTTCATCTCCTAGGCGATATCCAGCAGCGCAGTAGCGGGAGCTGTGGTAGAGGGTTTCGCTTTCTTGCCCAGTTTCATTTTTACGGCGATTCATTTCAGCTGTGTCCACATTTTCTCGGATTTGAGTCATGATCCATCTGTGGCGATTATTTTTTTCTACTTTTCGAAGATACATGTAGTCAGCCAGGTTCAGCTCATAGGTGCCAGGAGGCAGGTGAGTGGCCGTCAAAACCTCTTCTGCAGCCCCTTTATTTTCGGACTTGCTGAACTGAGAAACAACCTCACCAGCAGCCTGTTCAAACCCTTCAAAACTGTAAAGATGACAGTGTCTTCCTCCACCACTCAGATTTCTGCCACTTCCGGAGCAGCCAACAATGATGGCAATGACGGTCAAAAAGCAAAAAGTGATCAGGTGTCTCAGATACATAAAAAACTCCCATTCATCATATAAGGGCTTGAGGTATACCACCTGCTATTGTGATGCGTCAATCGTCCTGCGAACAGTCTCGAAATCAGGGCCACAAACAGGGGCCTTTTAGGGCTGTAAGGGTTCGAATTTCCTAGTGATTTCATTGAATTTATAAATATTTAGGTGGGCGACAAGATGGCTGTCGAATGTGGGGGCTACAAGCTCCATTTTTCCATCTTCGTCCACATCCATAATGGCTAGTTGGGAGGCTTCACCATAAAAGTCAAAAAAACCATCGTGCTCACCTGAAATAGATATCCGGTCAACCAAAGAGCGAGAGCCAGAATCGCCGGAGCTCAAAACCTCTATTAAAATCCCTTCAGGAGTTTTATATTTAACGACTTTTACAAAAGATCCATCGTGAAGAAGGTCGCCATTGGCAATAGACAGAACCTGCCTTGCGGGTTTCAGGATATGGGTTCTTAGCGAAGCCCTTTTGGACGGGATACAAAGAATGATTACGGCTGCAATAGCAAAGGTTCCAAGGATCACAGTGGAGGCCTTTAAATACAAGTGGAGCTTTGTACTTTCGATGTGTTTCATATCTAAAATATTAGCACTTTCGCTTGAGAAAACCAAAACTCCACTGCCGACCTTTGGTCTTGTTTCTGCGATAAGAGTGGAATCTGGTATCTGTAAAGGTGTCTATTTTTGTTGACTCTATGATTAAGCTTGGAAGCTGTTGAAGTACCTGTTGTCGAGCAATGGCCTCTAGGTCCACATATTGTTTTTTAGGGTTTTGGTGAAAAAAAGTAATATTAGCTTTCGGACTTCCTCCGGATAAATAAAAACTTTCTTTTAGGCGAGAGGCAACATCTAAGTCGACCTCAAAACTTTTTTTCATAATGTGTGGCCCGATAAATGCCAGTGATTCTGAAAAATCCATACCTTTGTCGATAAGTTGCTTCAGTGAGTGACCAATAATATTTTGTTCAACTCCGCGCCATCCAGCATGAATAGCTACAACAAGGTGTTTGCCAATAATGACGACTGGCAGGCAGTCGGCAGTCTGAATGAGTGGGGCTTGGCCCCACTCTATAACAAAATGAGCATCAGCTTTTTCCTGGAGCTCTCCAGCAGGAACGATTTTGTCGGAGTGAATCTGGTGTATTTTAAAAAAGTGCAGTTCAGAAAACTCCTTTTTCAAATCGCTTTCATTGAGAGCCTCAAGCCCAAAGACCACAGATCCATACTTTGTAGTATACTCGATATAATGATTTTTCTCAGATCTTGTAAATTCCAAAGTTATGGCCTTAATTTTAAAAACTGGAGTAGATCATTCATATCGCTAGGCCAGTCTGTTTGAAAGTGAAGTTTTTTTTTCGTCCTTGGATGGACAAATCCCAACTGCTCAGCATGCAGGGCAATGCGAGGAAGATTTTTTATTAATGCTCTTAGCTCTGGAGACTTTAGATTTTTAAGTCGGCCACTGGAGTTGTAGATAGGGTCTCCAATAATTCCATGTTGGCTTTCAAACATGTGAATGCGGATTTGATGAGTGCGACCGGTCTCGAGGCGACAAGTCACTAGGCTTAGGCCACAGGGCAGCCTGTTTTCCACCTGAACATGAGTCACGGCCTTTTTTCCTTTGGGGGGAGGGTGTGCACCACTTTTTTCGGAGCAAAAGCGCTTTCTGTCGACGGGATGACGTATTAAATAGCTGCTAATGGTTTCTTTATCTTCTGTCGGGTGTCCGTAAATAATGGCTTTGTAAATACGATGAACCGATTTTTCTCGGAACTGTTTTGCGAGAAACTCTTGAGTAACATCATTTTTTGCAATCACCAACAATCCACTCGTATCTTTATCGAGTCGGTGGACAATGCCAGGCCGTTTTTCTCCAAACCCCATGGAAAGGTTTTTAATCTGGTGAATGAGAGCATTGACGAGAGTGTCTTGATCGTGTCCGGCCGCAGGATGAACAACCAGTCCAGAGGGTTTGTTAACTACACAGAGGTCAGTATCATCATGGATAATATCTAATTTCATATCCAGAGGGATCAGCTGCCCAGAATCAGAAACCTGTGGAACTTCTATTTCAATGGTTTCGCCAGCAGACACTTTTTGTGAGGCTTTTTGTAAGACGATGCCATTGATTTTGACCAGTCCTGAGTCAATCAGCTGCGTGGCTTTATTTCGAGAGGGAAGTAAGCCCGATTCAAACAAGTATCGATCGAGGCGGAGCTTTGCCAGACTCTCTTTAACAACTATTTTGAACTTTTTATTTTCCACTGTTGGCTTTGAATTTTGTCATATAAAGAGAAGCTGTTTTTTGTTCATCCAATCCAAGTGTCCGAGCGACTTGTACAACAAAACCACGTACAAAAACGGCAGCAGGGAGAGCTTCGTAATCATCCCCTTCCAGGGCGCTCAGATAGCTTTTACTGATTCTGGTTTCATTGCTTATTTGCTCAAGGTTTATTTGTTTATAAAGTCGAACTTTCTGTAAAAAGGGTCCGTCAAATTCGTTGGACTCAGCGATTTCTTGTTCAAGGTCTTTATCTACCTCGTAAACACTGAACTTTGTCTTGGCAAAACCCTCAGGAACACTGTCTCTTTTATTAAGTACGCGAACTCCTGGGCTGTTCTTAGTGTCTGTACGAGAGCTGCTATGATCCTCATTATCTGTTGTAACTTCTAGGTCAGGAAGCTCTTGTTTTGAACTGTGGCGTACTGCAAGGCTTGCATCATATTTTTTTCTTCGAGCTTGGTTGCTCAGGGTTTCAAAGGCCTCTTCTATAAGGTCCAGAAGCTCCCTGGCCTCATCTTCAGAAAACATTGTAAAAAGAGCTGGTGAATCAGGGGAGTAGGTGGATTTGGCTTTTTGGTAAGCAAGGTGAATTTCATTTTGAGCCGCCCCTGGCTCTATTTCTAAAATTTCATAATATGTTTGTTCGTTAAACCTAGCAGATCCCATAAGACGTTATACCACAGCTTTACGGTGGTGCGGTTTTGTCAAAGTTCTGGAAATGCTCATGAGCTGAGTATATAACCGACTTGTTGGGCAATCGACCAGAAGGTGTTTTCTTCTGCGCAATGACTGCCATACCGCATTATCATACTCCACTTGCCCGAGAAGTTCACAGGAAATTCCAAAGTACTTCCTGCAGACGCTTTCAAGAGACGGGGCCAGCTCCAGGTCCTTTTGTGAGCGCCCTTGGTTGAGAATAATATTGATTTTGAACTGACTCATCAGCTTTTCTAGCTCGCTCCCTTTCTCAGGGTTATGTTTACACAGATAGTGGATCAGGTCACCTGGAGTGCGAACTCCATATTCATCTTTTTTTCCCATAATCATAGAAATTTCACTCTCTAGATTGAGTTGAAACTCAAAACGCTTGATGCGCCGATAAAAAGCAGATTTGATAAAACGGTAGGTATTTTCTACGCTAACAGGCTCAGGAGTAAAAACAACAATGTGTTGAGTGGCCATTAAAAAGAAGTCCAAAGTAGATGTCTGTGTTCCAGCGCTGAGGTCGAGAATAACATAGTCTGCTTCAAGGTTATAGATTGATGACATCAATCGACTGCGGCCAGACTCAGAGAGACAAGGTGTTTCCAGGGCATCGCTGGCACAACTAATGAGTTCCAGATTTTTAAAGTTTGTGTCCATTTTTGACTGCATAAGCTTCATATGAGGGGTGCTTAGAAATTGATTAATACCATTTTCAGGAGTGTTTAATCCCAAGTACGTATGAAGATTCGCCGCTCCAATATCTAAATCAATGAGAATAGTTTTGTAGCCCATCTGCGAAAGAAATAAAGCTAAAGAAGAGCTAACAAATGATTTACCAACACCGCCTTTGCCACCACCGACAGCAATAATATGAGACTTGGGCTTTTTTTGTCCACGCAAGTGAAGGTACTTTGATTTTTCTACCTTTTGCTGTTTCAACCTTTTCCGCCGTGTTTAAAACCTGAGCTTTTGGGGCTTTAGCTCCCCACTCTTCAGTTTCTCTTCGGCTTCAGATGCTCGAATATAAAGAGGTTTTGCAGTTTTCCAGTCCTTGGGCGAGGGGGGGGTGGAAAGCCCTACTGTGGACTGAATTGCGGACTGTGCTGTGGGTACTGCTGTCGAAGCCATTGTGAGTAGGTGGTGAATGGGCTTGAGCTCTTCCCAATACAAATGGAAACCTCGACCAATGACCAGAGAAGGAGTTGTAATTATATAACAAAGTTGGTTTGCAGTAACAGCTTGAGGAGCTAAGGTCTCTGTCGGGGCAGAGCCGCTACCCTCGTTGGTGTAGCGGGCAATGTATATAAGATCTCTAAATGCCTCACAGCTGGAGAAAATATGTTCTCCTGGTTTGCAGGAAACTTGAGAGGCAAGGTTTTCTAAAGTATTGACTGTCCAAATAGGTAAGTCGTTGGCATAGGCCAATGATTTGGCAAAATTCATGGCCACTCGGATACCGGTAAAACTTCCTGGTCCACAACCACAGACAAGGCCTGAAAGTATTGACGGGTGAATTCCGACTTTTTCAAATAGTTTTTGCGAGAACAATGTAATCACTTCGCTGTGAGAGTGAGTTTGAGTCCAGGAAAATTCGTGGAATGAATGAGCTTCGGCTTTATTGAAAAGAGCGAGAGACCCCTCTTTTGTACTGGTTTCAACTCCCAGGTACCACTCTGCAGACATTACCAGGCCGAGAATAGGTTGCTGATGTCATTAAATAAGGCAAAGGCCATCAATGAGATCAATATGACTAAGCCAAACTGTTGGGCAATCTCCATTTTCCGCATAGAAAGCGGTGCTCCTCGAAGAGCCTCAATACTAAAGAAAACAAGATGTCCCCCATCCAGAATGGGAACAGGCAATAAGTTAATTAAAAACAGGTTGATGGAAATGATAGCCATCATTCGCAAAAACTGAGAAAGTCCTGCTTCAAAAGAATGGCTGGCATAGCGACCAATGGTGATCAAGCTGCCAATATTTTTTGGTGAAACATCTCCCTGGATCATGCGAACAATACCCAAAACAATAATTTTAGACCACTCATAGGATTTATAGGCACCGATCTTAAAAGCCTCAACCGGATGACTTGTGCGCTCAAGAACTGCTGGGGGCATGGCCATACTCAAGCCAGGGTAGATTCCTACTGTAAAGCGGCTTTCTTCTTGTCCACGAGCATTCATTAGTTCTGTCATTTGTGGAGTCACTTTTGTAATAAAAGGTTCTCCGCTTCTTAAAACTTCAACTTCAAGGGAATCTCCCTCTTTATTAAACCCCTTAATGGTGTTCAGCACCTGATCCCAGTTATCAACCCTTAAGTCGCCAATGCGTTGGATTTTATCGCCCCGCTTTAGGCCTGCTTGCATGGCAGGGCCATCGGGTTTAAGGCGTAATAGGTAAAGTTCTGCAGACTCAATGCCCAGGACTTCAGTGACCTTTCCGCCGGGCTCCATATCAAACCGAAGATCCAGTGTGACAGTTCGAGGCTTTGGCTCTTCACCAATATGATACTGAAACACAGTCAGTTCTGCAGACTTCTGGTTGCTCTCCCAAGCCTTGTAGAGTAGGGACTCCAGATTTCTGTAGCCAATGACATCTTGGCCATCGACTTTCTCCACAAAGTCCAGGGTTTTCAGGCCACTGGTGGCGGCCTCTGAACTGGGGCTCGCCACTCCAATTAGTGAAGACAGTGATTCCAAAGAAAGCCCTTCAATGTGTCCGACCTTTTCATTGGGGTTGAGAATGTCGTCAGTTTTTCCTAAGGTGGGAGTGGCAGCGATTTCTCGAACCTCACCCGTATGTTCAGTTTTGACAATGAACTTAAGTTGGCTTCCCGCCGAGGACCGAATCTTTTCATCGACTTCTTTCCAGGTAAGTACTTTTTCATTGTTAATAGACTCGATCTTATCTCCGGAGCGGAAGCCGACCTGCCAAGCAATTTGGCTTTCTTTAACGTCGCCCACAAAAGCGCCAGGAACATCCTGGCCAATCATGGCAATCATAAAAAATAAAAGCCCAGCAAAGAACAAATTCATGAGCGGTCCGGCCAGTACAATGGCAATTCTTTGAAAGACTGGTTTGTCTAGAAATGAATATGGCTTCTCAGCGTCTTCAACAGTTTGTGTAGGGTCATCACCAAACATTTTTACATAGCCCCCAAGGGGGATCATGGAGATACAATAGGTTGTGTCGCCACGTTTGGTTTCTAAAATCTTTTTGCCAAAGCCTAAAGAAAACACTTCCACACGTACGCCAAAAAATTTGGCAACCATAAAGTGACCTAGTTCGTGAACAAAGATCAAAAGGCCTAAAAGAATAAACAGGGGGCCGACTCCAGAGAGTCCTTGCTGAAGCCAAGATAAAATTACATCCATACGCTCATTCTATACCTAAAAAGATTGAGTTTGCCAGGTCAAAGGTTGAAAAAATATAAACAAATGATGGAGAAAGCATAAACAAGTGGAGCTGCGATATAAATCCCATCCAATCGGTCCAGTACGCCACCGTGTCCAGGCATAATACGTCCTGTATCCTTAACATCTGCTACGCGTTTCACCAGAGAAATAAACAAATCACCACTCTGTGCCACCAGTCCACAGATCAGCCCAAAGGGCAGTGTTATATAAAGCGGAATACCTGGTATAAAGTAGTAAAAATAGATAGCTCCAAGCAGTGTGGAGCCCAACGCACCGGAGATACAGCCTTCTACAGTTTTTTTGGGAGAAATTTGGGCATAGATTTTTCGGCGCCCCCAAAGTCGACCACCAAAGTAAGCCAGAGTATCCCCGGAAAAAACAATAACTAGCAGGGCGTAAAACCAGAGAAGCCCCTTAGAAAGGAGTAGAGTTTTCAGTATAAGCGCAGGAAAAACAGCACAATAAATAATGCCAATAAGCCCCAGCCCATAGCTTTGTAGAATCTGTTCGTTAGAGAAATCTTTTTTGGTTGTCCACAGGCCCAAGGTCAGAAACAAAGACAAACTTATGACCAGGCCGAGAATTTCAAAAACATAGTTTCCATTAAGTAGTGCAAAAAAGCTGAGAGCTGAAGCACCCATGAAAACAGCTTGAAAAACCAATGGGCTGCCAACCTTGAGAAATGCCGCCCGTCTATATTCATTGATTGCTGCAATAATGATAAGTCCACACAGCCACGCCATGCCTTTACTTCCGCTGTACCAGCTGACAAGGCTGAGAATAGTAGCTCCAATAAGGGCAGAGATGATTCGAATGAAAAGATTTTCCAAATGAGACACTACCGAACCATTTCCTGGGTGGGAAGTGGCATTGGCACCAATTGTTCGCTCGTTTTACCAAAGCGACGTTCCGTTTTTTGAAAGCTTTTAAGAGCCTGATGGAGATTCTCAGTGGTGAAGTCTGGCCAGTAGACAGGTGTGACGTAAAACTCTGAATAGGCAGCTTGCCAGAGAAAAAAGTTAGAAAGTCGTGACTCTCCGCTTGTTCGAATTATAAGGTCGGGGTCTTGTAAGTAAGATGATTGAAGAGCGTCGGAGAGAGACTCTTCAGTAATATCATCTGGGCTTAGTTTTGCGTTTTTGACCTTCTCTGCCAAGTTCTTTACGGCATTGACAATCTCTTGTCGGCCCCCGTAGTTCAATGCAAATGTTAGCTTCATTCCGGTGTTGTCTTTAGTCAGCATTCTGGTTTCTTGCACTTGCTCCAGAACACTGACTGGGAGTCGAGAGATGTCGCCAATGCAGTCAAAGCGAATGTTGTTTTTAATTAGGTTGCGAGTCTCTCTTTTCAGCCGCTTCTTTAGTAAGAGCATGAGAAAACGAATCTCATCTTGGGGACGCTTCCAGTTTTCGGTAGAAAATGTGAAAAGTGTGAGGCTGTCCAACCCTAAGCGAGCACCCTCCTCAATAATTTTTTTGGCTTTGCTAGCACCCCGGATATGGCCAAAAAAACGGCTGTGTCCACGGGCTTTGGCCCAGCGTCCATTTCCGTCCATAATGATTGCCACGTGTTTGGGTAGTTTCAAAATCAAAAAGCCTCCGGTTACGGAATTAAACAGTCATCAGATCTTTTTCTTTGTCGTCACCAGCTTCGTCAACTTTAGCGATATACTTGTCAGTGAGTTTTTGAATGTCGCCTTCGCCGCGCTTCAAGTCATCTTCGCTGATCTCCTTGGCTTTTTCCGCTTTCTTTAGTTCGTCATTGGCTTCTCGTCGAGCCATTCTTACTGCGACTCGAGCCTCTTCAGCAATTTTCTTTACAGACTTTACCAAGTCCTTGCGGCGCTCTTCGGTCAGTTCAGGGACCTTCAGGCGAATCACCTTGCCGTCATTCTGGGGAGACATTCCAAGGTCCGCTTTGACGATGGCACTTTCAACATCTTTGAGAACAGAGGCCTCCCAAGGAGCAATCAGAAAAGATTTTGCATCGGGGGTAGAAACCGCAGCCACTTGGTTCAAAGGGGTCGGTGTTCCATAGTAATTGACTTTCACAGCGTCTAGCATGGAGACCTGGGCACGCCCGGTTCGAACCTTTTTTAACTCACTGGACAACGACTCCAGAGCTTTTTGCATCTTTGATTCTGTTTCTTTTTGCAAACCATCCAACATGAGTGACCTCTCCTGGTTAAGATACTGTGGTGCCTATGTTTTCTCCGGTGATCACCCTACAGACGTTCCCCGGTGTTTTCAGATTAAAAGTGATAATGGGCAGCTTGTTGTCCATACAAAGGCTGATGGCCGTGGAGTCCATGACCTGCAAGCCTTTGTTGAGAACATCGATATAATTGATGCTGTCAAATTTTACAGCATCATCATTGGTGGCGGGATCTTTGTCATAAATGCCGTCTACCTTTGTGGCCTTCATAATCACATCAGCATTGATTTCCATGGCTCTCAAAGCTGCGGCTGTATCTGTAGTGAAATAAGGGTTTCCTGTGCCTGCAGAAAAAATCACAATTCGACCCTTTTCTAGATGGCGAATGGCTTTTCTACGAATATAAGGTTCGGCAATCTCAGCCATTTCAATGGCCGACTGAACCCGTGTCTGAAGGCCTCGTTTTTCTAGGGCGTCTTGCATGGCAAGGGCATTAATGCAAGTGGCAAGCATACCCATGTAATCGGAGCTGGCCCTGTCCATTCCCTCTGTGGAAGCAGCAACACCCCGAAAGATATTGCCACCACCAATGACAATGCCCATTTGAACGCCGGTTTCATGTGCTTGGGCGACGTCATCAGCAATTTGAAAAATAGTTTCATTGTTGATTCCAAATTTATCGTCACCGGCGAGAGCTTCACCGCTCAGTTTTAGAAGGACACGGTTGTATTTCGACTTGGCCAACTTGAATTACCCTTTCACAGCAGCGGCAACTTCTTCAGCAAAGTTGTCGACTTTCTTTTCGATCCCCTCTCCCAGTTCAAAGCGGATAAACCTCCGGATCACCATGTTCTCGCCAATTTTGGCAACTAGATCTGTGAGAGCCTCACCGACAGTTTTATCTGGGTTCTTTACAAACTTCTGATCCATCAGACAGTTTTCAGCGGCCCATTTTTTGATTTGCCCATCCAGAATCTTGTCCAGAAACTCTGGCTTTTTGCCTTCTTCAATGGCCTTGGCCTTGAGGACGGCTTTTTCTTTCTCTACATCCTCAGCAGGAATCTCATCCATTTTTAAGTAGGTGGGGTTGATAGCTGCCACGTGCATGGCAACATCTCTCACAAACCCCTGAAATTCTTCATTTCGAGCCACAAAGTCTGTTTCGGAGTTGACCTCAACCAGCACTCCAATGCGACCACCAGCATGAATATAAGACCCCACAAGGCCCTCAGCAGCAATGCGATCCGCTTTTTTGGCCGCTTTACTGAGGCCTTTGGTTCTTAACCAGTCCACAGCTTTCTCAAAGTCACCATCAGTTTCAGTGAGAGCTTTCTTGCAATCCATCATTCCTGCACTGGTTTTTTCTCTCAATTCTTTAACAAGAGCAGCAGTAATAGCCATTTTTATTCGCCTTTCCTAAGGTTTGAATCCATTTAGTTTTTTTCTTCAGCAGTCTTGGTTTCTTCTGTCGTAGCAGTAGCAGCACCTGACTCACCGTCGTCAGTGACTTCTGCTTCAACTTCGGCCTGAATCTCTGTTTCTTCGGCAAGGCCAGCAGCCACGAGTTTACGACCTTTGGAAACCTTCACAACAGAGGGGCCATCTCCGGGGTTTGCCGGTTTAGCAGCCGCTTCTTCCTTAGCAACTTCGACCTCTTTTTCTTTTTCTTCAGCCAGAGCTCGCCTTTTCACCTCCCACTCCTTTTGACCCTCAAGAAACGCATCAGCCACCATATTGGCAAAAAGCTTAATGGAGCGAATAGCATCGTCGTTTCCGGGAATGGGGAAATCAATTTTTTCAGGGTCCGTATTTGTGTCAGCAATCCCCACAACTGGAATTCCCAGTCGGCGGGCCTCCGCCACAGCAATGTGCTCCTTGTTAAGGTCCACAACAAACATCAGCCCGGGAGGCTCTTTCATGTCACGAATACCATCCAAATACTCTTTGAGCTTCAGATATTCTTTTTCAATTTTAGAACGTTCTTTTTTAGAAAAGAAATCCAGCTCACCTTTTTCTCTCATCTGGTCGATTTTTTTCAGACGGTCAATAGATGACTTCACTGTCTGGAAGTTGGTGAGAGTTCCGCCCAACCACCGTTTTGTTACGTAGAACTGATCGGCTTTTTCTGCAGCCTGAGTGATGGGCTCAACAGCTTGTTTTTTTGTTCCCACAAAAATCATTGTGGCCCCATTACCAGCTGTTTTTTTCACAAATTCGGCAGCAGCTTTGGCATGAACAACAGACTTTTGCAGATCTATAATGTGGATGCCCCCCCTGTCAGTGTAGACATAGGGTTTCATTTTCGGGTTCCAGCGCTGGGTTTGATGTCCAAAATGAACGCCGGCATCAAGCATTTGCTTCATGGTAATCATAGAATTTCCTCCTGGTTAGACCTCCCTTAAGGCAGTGGCCGGATTTTGCCGGACCAGGAATAAGCCTCAAGGTGTGTTTTTCAAAATTGTTTTAGGGATTTAACACGACTCATCAAGCCGGGCAAGTGGAGCTTGGGATATTTGCATATATTTCTGGCTGACAGGCCTTCCATGCTTTCAGTGCTTTGTCGGCGGCCTGAACAGAGGCGCCCACGGACCTTTGTTCAAGCAATAGAGGGGAGGCCAGCCAGAGATTGCTTATTTGGCTCAACTGACAGGGGTTTTTTAACTCCAGGTCATAAGACCCTTGGCTTTGTGGCGTGACCACAATTTTTTCAATGTCAATATTCTCAATAGCCTCAGGGTAGGCGCGTTTGATTTGTTTTTTCATGTTGCGAATCAGAGCGCCAATGTGCTCCATGTCTTCCGTGTGTTCGTCATTGATCAAACTGAACCAAAAACTCTCTTGCAGAGTTTTTGAGTCCTTTTGAATGGCGGGATAAAAAGTGCCTATACAGGGTTCAAAATCTGTTTTTGATCCCATTAGCAAATGCACGTTTTCATTTTCTGTTTGTAGGCCAGAGTGCAGAAAGTGCAAGCAAACGCTGGTCCAACCCTGGGCTTTGGAAACCTTGGCCTTTTCCCGGCCCTTTAGAGCGATATCAGGAATCAGAGTGTGTAAAGGAGATACTGGGGCTGCATGGAAAAAGTTTGTTGCATAGAAGGTTTTTGTCCCGTTCACAGTCACGGAGTCCAAATTTCCATCATCAAAATTATAGCGGGTCACTTCGTGGAGAGCTTGAATCTCAAAAGCGGGTTCGTGCAGTAGCCACTCCACCCAGTCCTCAGGCGGTATCAGAATTTCACGCACTTTGCTTTGAGTGTACCATTGGGCCTCATTGATAGAGTGAAACTTCAAATCTGAAAAACCAATAAAGTCCTTCAACTCCCCAGAGTTATAGGTTTTGGGAGGTAACTCTTTAGAGGGGCCAAGGATCTTTTGATCCATCATGAATTCCAGCATTTCCAATGGCTCTGTGTACTCCTTAAAGTCAGGAATATACAGAAGACTTGTATGAAATTGAAACCCCTTGGTGGATGTGCTCCTTAAGTGACCACCTGGAATTTCTCTTTTTTCCAGAACCAGGGTTTTTTGCCCTAGGTCACTGAGCTGTTTTGCCAGAATCAGCCCGGAGAGGCCGGAGCCAATGATAATACTGTCATAGGTGTTTTTTGAGTTCTTTGTTGTTGCCATGGCCGAGTATTTCATCCTGTCAGTCATTTCGATAAAACACACACTAGCTCAAAAATTGAGTGCTGACGAGGGTTTTCAAGGAGCAGCTTTCAGAGCAGCTCTAATAAGCCAACCACTTTGCGAGTTTTTTGAGCAAAAAGCGGGCGATGGTTTTGAGAACAGAGGATCTGTCTATCCATTGGGCCACGCGGGGGGAGAGTCTGTAATAAAAATAAACACATTTTCTGCCCCAAAATCGAGTTTTTAACTGCTTATCCCGAAACTGCCTTAATACTGTGACTTCGGGGGCCCCTGGATATTCAAAGGCCGCTGTGGCAATAAAGCACCGCGGGCGATTGGTTCGAGTCTGCCGGAGAAAGTGTTTGACGATAGCTGGGTTTTTGGCGGATCGCTGAAAAGACTCAGCCCTTTTTACAATGTCTGGATAAATGGAGCTAAATACAATAAATTTGGCCAGCTTATCGGCAGATTCAGCCATACGGTTTCCGTATTTAGGAGACATATCATAAATGCGCATGAGGTCCCAGTAGACAGAGGCGATCACGGTGATCTCTTTAGACTTTTTTGAATTGTTAAAAATTTCTGGACTGAGCTCACCCTTTTTTTTGCTATAAATGACTTCGAGAATACGCAGGTATTTTTCGTAAGAAACAGCCGCTTCAGAATAAGCCTTTTGTTGCATGAGCTGCCGGGCCTGTTTGATCAGATTCACTCGGTTTTTCCAAAGCATCACTTTATTTTTCTCACGGGTTTCGGCTTCTATACGGAGTTTAACTCCCTGAGAGACTTTGCTGGTGTAGTTGTCATAACAGTTGGCGCACACAGATGGGGGCAGATCAGCAATACCTGCTGATGCCAAGGCAACTTTCATTCCCGTTTCAATGGGAAGAAGCTCTTCTACGCTGGCCCCACACTTTGGGCAGGATTTGAGTTGAAGGTTGTCCATCAAGTTCCAGTTTTGAAATACACGTATCCGACTAAGATTCTATCTCGAAAATCAGGTGGTTGCCAGTATCGTTGAAGTCTAAAGCATGTTTATGGGATCCACGTCCAGCTGGACTTTCGATCCGGAAGGAATCCACTTTTGGTCTCCCATGAGTTGATAACAAAAACTTTGCATGCATTGAGCATCTGTTGTTTTTAATAAAAGCTGGTGCCGGTAAGTGTTTCGGATCTTCATAAGAGGAGCTGGGCAGGGGCCAAGCAATTGAACACTTTGATATTTGCTTTGGGAGTTTCGGAGCTGTTCACAGCGATTGTAAACGAGAGATGAGAGACCTTCGGCCTTGGAGTTTTGTGGTGAAGACACTCTTATTAGAGTCACTCGGCCAAAGGGTGGGTAGGCAAGATCTTTACGTTCTTTTAACTCTTCTTCAGCAAAAGACTCATAATCACTCACTTTTGCATATTTAATGCTGGAGTGGCCTGGGTTATAGGTTTGTATGATCACTTTTCCACCATCTTGTACATGTCTTCCGGCGCGACCGCTCACTTGGGTTAAGAGCTGAAAAGAGCGCTCTGTAGCCCGAAAGTCAGGAAGGTTGAAGCCAATATCTGCCAGAACGAGCCCAACGACAGTCAGCTTTGGAAAGTCGAGCCCTTTGGCGATCATCTGAGTGCCTACAAGGATATCGATATTGCCCTTATCCATATTCCTGATCAGGGCCTCTAAATCTTTTCTTCCGGAAATTTCATCCCTGTCGGCTCGGGCGAGCCGGGCTTGAGGAAACATTTTTTGCAGATCTGTTTCGAGAAGCTCCGTTCCCAGTCCAATAGTTTCAATCTCTTCGGATTCACAAGAGGCACATTTATGGGGAAGCTGCTGGGAGAAGTCACAGTAATGACAGACGAGGTGACTTTTTCCGTGCAGAGTTAGGGAGATGGCACAGTTGGGACACTCAAATTGAGTTCCACAAGATGTGCACAGGGCCATTTGTGCCGTCCCTCGGCGATTAAGAAAAAGTGCTGATTGCATGCCTTTTTCAAGGTTAAGGGTCAGCTCCTCTTGAAGCCGAGGGGACATCCAAAAGGGACGTTCTGCCGGATCATGATCTAAGCCTTTTTTTGCTTCTCTCAATTGTTTCAGATCAACAACCTCCACAGTGGGCATTTTTCGCTCGGCGACCCGGTATTTCATTTGTAGCAGAGAGTATTTGCCGGTTTGGGCATTTTGCCAGCTTTCGAGGCTTGGAGTTGCTGACCCTAAAATAATCGGGCAACCATGGAGCTTGGCCAGTACAACAGCGGCATCTCGTCCATGATACTTTAATTTTTCATCTTGCTTGAAGCTGGGCTCATGTTCTTCATCCACAATGACGGCGCCCAAATTTTTCATGGGACAAAACATTGCTGATCGGGCTCCCACGAGTATGGGCTTTTCACCAGCGACAACGCTCCACCACTGATTGGTTTTTTCTCTTTCGGTGAGATGGGAGTGTATGACGGCAATTTTTTCTGGAAACCGAGCGGCAAACCGTTGAATCAGTTGAGGGGTGAGTGAGATTTCAGGAACCAAAACGAGCGCTGTTTGGCCCTCAGAAAGAACTCGCTCTAAAATTTGCAGGTAGACCTCGGTTTTTCCTGAGCCTGTTACTCCATGTAGTAAAAATGGTTGAAACCCGGAGGAGTCTATAATTGGTTGAAGGCAGCTTTTTTGTTCATCAGTCAATTTGGGAGGAGAGCTGGGTTCAACACTTGGAATCACAGGAGGGTTTTGGGACTTCCTTTTGCCTCCTCTTTTCAAGGGAGGAAATGAGGAGTGAATCACTCTTCCAATCGGATGCATATAGTATTGAGCCAGCCACTCGACCCACTTTATGTAAGTGTCATGAAGGGGGGGGTACTCAGAGAGAATATGGTCAATGGACCTCATAGAAAACTCGTTGGAGGGGCTTGTTTCGCCAAGGACAACTCCATGGACTTTTCTTTTTCCTAGGGGAACCTGTACCGCAGTTCCTCTGGTAATGTTTATTTCGTTTTCAAATTTTGATGGGTCTAGGCTGTAAGTCAAAGGTGTACTTAAGGGGGCATTAACGGCCACCTGAAAAAAAGTCGTCTTCACCGAAACCTCTTGTAAAAATCCTGAATCAACTCCTGGTCAGGAAGGCGTAACTCAGGTTCGTTAGGTTCTTTTTTAAACCTTTTGGGGTCAACGAGCATTGATGAGGCGTTTCGTGGTAGTGGAGTTACAGATCCTATTTGGCTCTGAACGGTGTGATTCTCCCAAGTGTATTGTCGATTTTTAGGAAGCCAAAGTCGGCGAGGGTATCGGTTATAATTGGAGGCCATCACAGTTGCCGATGAGTGGGTTCGGACCTTTCTGACATTAAACCGATCTTGCTCAATCCAGATGCCGGCATTTTCCTCGGCTTGGTCGGGAGGAGTTGGGACGCCAACAGCATAAGTGACAAAGCCGCCGGTTCGAGAGAGGCGGACAAAGCCCTGAGTGGGAAACTTTTTGGCGTCCTCCCCCTCAAACAGGGGGCGGCTCTGAAGCGATTCAGAGGGAGCGATTTTCATGGCGACGAGTTGGGGCTTTATTTTTTTGGAATAACGAAAGTGAAAAACAGGTTCAATAAAATCTTCTGAAAGCTTCGCTACTTTAACGCCACCATTTTTATAGTATTTTCGATTGTTTTTATAGACAATGGTTCCTGATACTAGATTTTTCAAGGCCCCCTTTCCTGTCAGTGTGACTGACATCTCCTCACCTCCAGAAACCACCCAGGTTTCTTTTATAGTTAGGGGCTCCGGGGTTGCGGGAAAGAGGACTTCCTGAGTGATTTTGTAATACCCACGGCCATGATTTTCAGCCAATCGGGACATAATCAATGCGTAGTCGGGAATGTAGGCAAGGGCCAAAGAACTGGTTGTCAGAAAAAAAATGATTAAAGCTTTCATAATGGAATTCCTCTAAAAAGTCTCACACAGTTTTTTCAAGTAGCCAGTTAAGGGCTGCTTCAGCTCAGGGTGCTTCAAAGCGAGTTCAATGTTGGCTTGTAAAAAGCCCAGTTTGTCACCGGCATCATATCTTGTTGCTTGAACGGTCATGGCATGCAGCCCTTCTTTTTTTGCAACGGCCGTCATTCCGTCTGTCAGTTGGACCTCTCCATTTTTTCCGGGTCGGGTCGTTTTTAGTTCCTGCATGATACTGGCAGTAAAAACGTAGCGCCCGGGAAGAACGAACTGGCTAGGAGCTGATTCTGGAGAGGGTTTTTCCACGACATTCTTAATGGACCACTTATTGACTCCAATGCTTTCGCAGTCAATAACTCCGTACTTGGAAACATCCTCTTTGGGCACCTCCATGGTAGCAACGGTGGAAATATGGGTATCTTCAAAGGCTCTACAGAGCTCCTCTATGGCTGAGGGCTGATTGTCCTTGGAAATCATGATTTCATCGCCAAGAAGAACGGCAAAGGGCTCGGAGCCCGTAATGGGGGCTGCTGTGGCAATGGCATGACCGAGACCATGGGCGAACTTTTGACGAATGCTAATAATGTTCACTAGATTTTTGATGGAGCAGATGTGCTCCAGGAGATCTATTTTCCCCTGAGCTTCCAGAACAGATTCGACCTCATGGGATGTATCAAAGAAGTCTTCAATGGCGGTTTTATTTCTACCGGCAACAAGAATGACGTCTTCAATACCGGCTCGGGCACACTCTTCAACGATGTAGAGTATAGAGGGCTTATCCACAATAGGAAGCATCTCCTTGGGAATCGTTTTGGTGGCGGGGAGAAACCTTGTTCCCAGTCCTGCAGCGGGAATGACAGCTTTTTTAACTTTGTTGTTCATGCCCCTGACCATAGCGAATTCACCGCTGAGTGCCAATCCCGAAAGGTGGAGCGTGACTCGTTAGGTCGCAAACAGGAGTTTTTATAGCTGACGCGATTTCGGTACAGCGTACCTTTTGGGAAACAGGACTCGACTCATGAAGGGGTCGGGATAGTCAGATCACTTTATTGAGATTACAATTGAGAGGTCGAAAAAATGAAAGAGGTTCTATGCAGGTAAAGCTGTGGGGGGTCAGGGGTTCACTGCCTCGCCCAGAAACACCAGAGAAGTTGCAGCAAAGAATTGTTTCGCTACTGAAAGACTTTGAAGCGGCCTCCACATCTTCAGCCACGGAGTTTATGGCCAGCCTGAAGCCGCACCAGCTTGGAGGATATGGTGGCAATACAAGCTGTATGCAGGTTCTTGATGGAGATAAAGATCTTATTATTGACTGTGGAAGTGGGATTAAGGATCTAGGCATGCAGATGATGGCGGGTCTTGCAGGTCAAGGGAAGGCAAAGATCTCCATACTGCTGACACATTTTCATTGGGATCATGTTATTGGGTTGCCATTTTTTGTACCTATTTTTATTCCTGGTAACGAAATCACTTTTTACGGGGTTCAAGAGAATTTAGAAACCTGCATTAAAGAGATGTTTAAGAAGCCGTTCTTTCCGGTGGATTTTTCGTGGCTGCCTTCTACTATCAAATTTGAAAAACTGCAGCCCAGAAAAACGGTGCAGATAGACAGTTTTGATGTCACGCCCTATCAGCTGGATCACCCAGACCCCTGTTGGGGGTATCGTGTTGATAAAGATGGTAAGTCATATGCCCACTGCGTGGATACAGAGGCCACTCGAATCAGCAAAGATGAATTGGGAGAGGACATTAAGCTCTATCAGGATGTTAACCTCATGGTTTTTGATGGGCAGTACACACTTGTTGAAGTGATCGAAAAAGTGAATTGGGGTCATGCTGTAGCCGGTCTAGGGCTAGACTTAGCTATGCAGGAGAGGGTGGACCATGTTGTTTTTGTTCACCATGATCCCTATGCGACTCATCAAAAAATCCAGGACGCCATTGAGCAGACTCGTCAATACCAGGAAGTTCGAGTCAGAGAATGTGAAAGTGTGGGCCAGAAGATTCACCCAGTCACTTGGGAGTTTGGCTATGAAGGTATGGTTATAGAGGTGTAGGAATATACGCCTGAGGTTTATTTTTTTCAATCCATTCTAACAGTGCGTCTGAAGACTCTCCGGCCAGGGATACAATTTCTATTCCAGTAAAGCGGCGGTTGTCTTTTGTCTTCGACCAACGGACAAACCCTGTTCCATGTAGGGCCCAGGGGGCGGCCTTAAGGTCAAACGAGACAAGGGTTCCGTCTTCGGGAATGTCATGGGCACAAGGGGCATAAAATCCTCCACGACCAAAAGCGAGTTCTCCAGACTGAGTGGAGATTTCAAGGCCATCCATTATAAAGTTCAGGTGATCTTTTGGTGTTTCTGCATTTTGTGCCCGCCAGCGGTCACTGGTTTTCAGGAGAGATTTTCTGACAATGTTCAAAAGTATTTTGGTATCAAAAGGTTTGTTAATAAACCCTTCTGCCCCCAAGCTAAAAAGTTCAGCTTCAGTGTAGTCGGTGAATGCTGAGATCAAAAAGACTCTAGGAAATACAGGGTCTCTGTCCTTGCATTTTTTTAACAGGTCATAGCCAGAGCCATTGGGCATGCGAATATCAGTGATAACAATTTGAATATCTTTGTCGGCCAATAACTTATCCCAAGCTGCAGAACCATTGTGAGCAGAGGAAACATTGAAGCCAAAGACGCGAAACTTCGTGGCGAGAAGGTCTCTCAGGTCTGGCTCGTCTTCAGCAATGAGTACTTTTATGTCCCTAGGGTTAATCAAAGCTGTGACCTTTGTGTTATAAAAATCCTTAAGTTCCTTGTGTTTATCGGAACCTCAACACAAATAATGGAGAAAATTCGACTCAATTTTTTTAAGACATCACCCGATAACGTATAAAAACGAGATGGCTATAAATGCGACATGCCTACAGGAGTTAAGCACCGCAACAAAGTGCTGAAAATACTTATGATTTTAATACTTTTGGCATTTTATTTTAATGTGTAGACAGGTGTGGGCTCGCCAGGCTCAGCACACAGGTTTTAGGGCGGTACAAAGAATGCTTTGTTATGTGGGTAGGCAAGAGGGTTTTTGTAAGATTTGTTTGGAAGGTGTCTTAATTTGAAACGGTTTCTTTTTAAGTACAAACGAGAGGTTTTCTCTCTAGGGGTTATTCTCTCGCTAGTGTTGATCTTTCAAAACTGTGCAGAGCCGTTGAAGCTCTCTGAAACAGATGCTTTGACCTTTGCAGACAATCTTCCTTTTGCTTACGATATAAAAATGGACACGTTTGCCTATATGTCCTGCAATACTGAAATTTCCAATTATGAACCTCGCGCCATTTTTACATTTCGTGTGGGAGCCTACGAAGACGGTTCAGGCTTGCGCTTAAATGATGAGTTTGTTGAGTCCACAAAAAACTACACTGAGCAGGCTAGGGCAGAATCGTTATTTCGAAGTCCAACGAATTCAGGGGCCATTCTCCAGTTAGCGATTAGAAACTCATCTGTAGATTATCAACAAATTTTGCTGAACTCCTCAGGAGCTGTTCAACTGGGTAAAGATATTGAAAACTACCTTAACGGAGCAACATTGGATTCTCCTGGAGTTGCCACTCCATTACTGGGGTTAGAAGAAGACAAAAGAATTAGGTACTTCTCTGGAACACCTGGGTTGGATGGCCGTTTTCTAGAGCAGAGCCTTCGCTTTAACACAGTCTTGAAAAGTGTGACGGATAAAATGGTTGGGTCCACAAGTTCACGAGTAACTCTGGCATACACACAAGATAATAACCCCCTCAATTACTATGTTCGAGGGCCAGATAAAAGTAATTTAGCCAGAAGTATTTATGGTGTTGAATTTCGGCCGACGTTTGCACCGCCCACCAGAATTTCAGATAAAACCACTATTGCAACAGCTCAAGATCGCAACCGAATTCTACAAAGCCTTGGAGTGGTAAATGTCGAAGATAAAAACACTCAGGCAGAAACTATGTGGAGCTGCCCTCCTGAGTACCGATACGTGATTGTGCGCCCTGAGGATGCTGCGGCGAGCGCGACTCTTTGTCCTTTAGATGATTGGACTTACGATAACCCTCCTGCGGGACGAGAGCGTGAGTGGGAGATTTTACGACGAGTGGTTCGTATAGAGGATTACTACGTTAACATGAAAAAAAGATGTATTGTTCCCAAAGATTCAGCCAATCACTGTTATCCCAGTGAGTCTACAGGAGTCAAGATTCGATACAACGGGATCACCTGTAACGATGACCCTGAGAATGATGTCTTTCAATGTCCTAACTTTGTATCTGTCTGTGTCGCTCCATCAGGCGCGTAAAAATTCAAGCCGGATCGGTAGAGCTGCCAGGCGCTTATTCATAATCTTCGTTTAATGATTTTAAAAATGAAATC
>JAUILT010000137.1 GCA_030432925.1 Bdellovibrionia bacterium
GCCTCCTTGCTGGCTTTTGGGTCATAGTATTCAGAGGTTTTTTTGAACTGGGTTGGATCGGGAGTTGCGGGCTTAGAAATCTCAGCAAGTCCCGCTATACCGGGAGGAGTGGCATTGCTATGGTAAAATAATACTTGATCACCGGGTTTCATATCGTTCGCCATGAAGTTCCGAGCCTGATAATTGCGCACACCATCCCAAAGAGTGGTTTTGTCTTTTTCCAGTTGATCGATGCAAAAAACATCGGGTTCACTTTTCATTAACCAGTAACGCTTTGCCATGTCGGAGTTATACCTTTTAAAATCGAGGACATCAAGCTTGACCAGTGTAGAATGGCGACAATACACTTTGGGATCTTAAACTCAGGAGCCTTGTTATGCAGTATAGAATTGAAAAAGACAGTATGGGAGAAATACAAGTTGAGTCAGATCGTTTGTGGGGGGCTCAGACTCAAAGATCATTGCAGAACTTCAAGATCGGACATGATCGGTTTCCAAGGGAAATGATTCGGGCCCTAGGAATTTTAAAAAAATGTGCTGCTATGGTCAATGCTGAGTTGGGTTTGTTGGATAAAGAGAAGGCTCAATGGATCCAAAAAGCGGCTGATGAGGTGATTGAAGGGCAATTGGATGAGCACTTTCCTCTAGTTGTTTGGCAGACAGGCAGCGGTACTCAAACAAATATGAATAGCAATGAAGTCATTGCCAATAGAGCTATTCAGCTCAAGGGAGGAGAGCTTGGTAGTAAAGAGATTCATCCCAATGATGATGTCAATAGAGCTCAATCCAGCAATGACACCTTTCCTACAGCCATGCATATTGCGGTCACTGAGCAGGTGCACACACAGTTAATTCCAAAATTAGAGAGCCTTAAAAATGCCCTCAGTAAAAAATCCGAAGAGTTTAAGTCTATTGTTAAAATCGGACGAACTCACTTAATGGATGCAACACCTTTGACCTTGGGGCAGGAGTTTTCTGGCTACGTGACTCAACTGGAGCATGGGTTGGCTCGTGTGAAAAATACCCTTCCTCACCTTTATCAGCTAGCCCTTGGCGGAACAGCTGTTGGAACAGGCTTGAACACCCATCCAGATTTTGCTGTCAAAGCGGCACAGTCCATTGCAAAAGAAACGGGTCTTCCCTTTATCACTGCAGAAAACAAATTTGAGGCCCTGGCAGCTCATGATGCCATGGTGGAGGTCAGTGGTGTATTAAAAACTCTGGCTTGCAGCCTCATGAAGATTGCTAATGATTTTCGGCTGTTGGGGAGTGGGCCTCGCTGTGGAGTTGGAGAGTTATTATTGCCAGCCAATGAGCCGGGCAGTTCGATTATGCCCGGTAAGGTGAACCCCACTCAGTCAGAAGCCATGACCATGGTGTGTGCCCAGGTGATTGGCAATGATATGGCTGTGGCTACAGGTGGTAGCCAGGGGCATTTTGAATTAAATGTCTTTAAACCAGTGATTGTATTTAATGTTTTAAACTCTGTTCGTATTTTATCAGATGCCTGTCAGAGTTTTCAGCTCAATTGTGTAGATGGCACTCGTGTTAATGAGGAAAAAGTGAAGCAACACTTGCAAAACTCCTTGATGTTAGTGACGGCTTTGAACCCTCACATTGGCTACGACAATGCTGCCAAAATTGCCAAGGCGGCCTTTGAAAATGGAACGACTCTCAAGGAGGAGGCCATCTCCTCTGGCCTTGTACCTGAAGATAAATTCGATGAGTGGGTGAACCCTTTAAATATGATTGGGCCTCAAGGTTGAAAGTAAAAACAGTCTGTATTTTTTGTAGCTCCAGTGACTCTATCAGTCCGGTATTTTTGGAAGAGGCCCGTCAGTTGGGCGAAATACTGGCCAGTAAAAAGTTAAACGTGATTTACGGAGGGGCACAGACAGGAGCTATGGGGCAGTTGGCCGAGGGAGTTCTTTCAAAACGGGGGCAAATTATTGGTGTTTATCCCAGCTTGGAGCTAGGCCATGAAAAAAGCCATAGCTATCTGACTCAAATGATTACCGTCACCACTATGGCCGAACGTAAGCAGGTGATGTTTGAAAAATCAGACGCCTTTGTTGTTTTTCCTGGAGGAATAGGCACTCTGGACGAGATTTTTGAATTGATTGTTTTGCAAGCTCTTCACAGATCCAGCCCTAAATCTAGCCTAGGTATGCATAAAAAACCGGTACTATTTTATAATGCATTGGGTTTCTGGGACCCTTTGCTGGAGGCTCTAGAGGTTATGTTTCAACAGAACTTTATTGCCCAACCTCTAGACCAGATGTTTGAAGTGACAAAAGATTTGCAGTCCATCGTACCCATTTTACAAAAATGACCCTATAATCAGGTATGGTATCCGATCTCAAAGCTTTTGAAAAACTACAGTGGTTCGACAATGAAAGAGTTCGTCCTTATGTATTTGTGAGAGAGGAAAATCGAATCAAAAACCCAGGGACAGCTTTTGAGCTGAACTGGTTTTCTACAGATCCCATTTATAAAAACCCTTTATTGATTCAAAATCAAGAGTTTGCCAATCAGATCTTATCTCTAGAAGAAGCGGCTTTTTCTTCCAGCAATATGGCCATGCCTCGTTGGGTTTTTTTTGATTGTGCCATCATGCCGGGGTTTGTGGCTGGTTTTGCCATTCGCAGTGATTCTGCCAGCGAAGAGCTAAAGATTATCACTCGGGCACCAAAAGAAGCTGAGTGGGTGCCTTTGTCTTTATTTATTATTATTCCCACCATGGGAGAGGGGGAATGGGTGGCCCATAACCTGAGTTCCGCCAATGCTTTGTTGCAAAAAGATCATCGTTTATATGGGTTGGGCTTTTTGACTAAGGCCTTTGGGCTTTGGTATGCCAATATTGAAATTTGCTGCGGAATGACGCAGTGGAAGTCACCAGCGGCTCGACTTCATACTCATTATGGAAACTTTGAAGTTCTCACAGCTTTTACGCCTGTGCACTCCTATAGTCGGACTCTCACATATCGTTTGCGAACAGACCCCAGCGAGTGGGCACGATTTTTTACTAAAGAGCCTTCTCCAGGGTTTACTGCGAGTTATGAAAAAACGGGTTTTAAAGTGGATCCTAGAGACGATGGTTCGTTGGTAGATTTTCAAAAGCGAATTGAATCTAAAGAGGGGCCATTTTTTCTGGATTCTAACCAGATACGGACACGTCCTCTGGGATCTCCTCTAGATATTTTTCGCCGCATTGATTCAAATAATTAGCTGTCATGGGAGTAAAAAGTTTGTTACTCTCGGGGGCACAGAGATCACTTTTTAAAAAGGGGCTTCAATGTCAGAACAACCGACCGCACCCGTAAAACCAGAAGACATCAAGGAACTGCCTGCAGTGGCATCCAATTTCTTTTTCCCTTGTAAAAAGTGTGAGGCTGATCGCTATCATAGGGTTCTTACACATCCAACAAAAACGAGTGCCAAGTTGGAGTGTGAGGTCTGTGGTGCCAAGCAAACCTTTAAACTGGGTGCCAAAAAGAGGAAAACAGGCACTGGTAGAAAGCGCAAAAAAACACCAACACCAGAGGAAGTGTGGATAGACCTTAAAGGTAAAGTGAACCTTGAAAATATCGAATCTTATAATATGAGAAAACGTTTTGATCCAGAAACAGCCATTGAACACCCCAAGTTTGGTGTGGGTGTGATCACTGAAGCGAATGGGCTTTCCATTCAGGTGACATTTCAGGATGGTGAAAAGTCATTGGTTCATAATAGGGAATAGAGTTGGCTAAAGTATTCACCTATAATCTTTGGCACGGGTTATCTCCTGAAGGTGTGCTGAGATTTCAGGAGATGGAGCCAAAGACTCGAAGACAAGTGCGATATCAGTTGCAGGTAGAGTTGCTGAAACAGTTGGATGACTGTGATTTTTACTTCTTACAGGAAGTGAACCCTGTGGCTCGTCGGTCCAGGCAATTGGCCAAAACCCTGGGAATGGAGTTTTATCATTGTCGGGATAACAGTGGTATCAAATGGGGCGCATGGGGAGTTCCAGCCAACCTAGATTCTGGGCTCTGTACACTGATCTCAGACCGTCAATATGTAGAGTCGTATCGCGTCGTGCGACTCAGCGAGGGACGTCACACTTTTTTATCTCAAAAAGCATCCTTTCAGCTCAGCGAAGGGCGTTCGGCTCTATTTGTTAGCACATTTAGTAAAGAGTCGGGGCGTAGTCTTTGGGTGAACACACATTTACACCACGGTATCGAGATGTCTGAAAATATCCAGGCCCAAGTGGTAGATTTGCGTAAAGCTGGCAAAATCTCTGAGGGTGTGGAAGAAGAGCTTTTACTTCGACTTCAGGCCGCAGATGATCGAAGGCAACGAGAGGTGGAGACTCTTTTGAAAGAATTGGAGTCTGAAAAAAATCGTTACAACTTAATAGTTGTAGCTGGGGATTTAAACGCCACTCCAAAATCAAAGACGCTGGAAAGACTGAATGAATTTGGTTTTGAAGCTTTGGAAACACAGAGTATTGAGGGTCAACCTTTGGTCACTTGGGACCCGAAGCGCAATCAAGCCAACCATATTCTCTCGAGAAAATATATTCCGTCTTTATTACTTGAAGATCTGTCTTTTGACAAAAAAACCGTGCACCATCTAGAGGAGTTGGCTCGTAGCTGGGAATACCAACCTCGAAAAATTGACTACCTTCTTGGGTGGTCAAAGACGGGAATTCTTCAGGTGAAATCTTCCACATTGGTGGGAGTGCCTGAGGTTTATGATTTGGCCCCTTCCGACCACTTTGGTGTACTTTCAGAGTTTATCTGGAGCCCTTTTCAAACCGGGTCTGTGTAAATGGAATGGCTTCTTATTCTGCTCCTTGGAGGCTTTGTCGGGTTTCTTTCGGCATTTCTAGGGCTCGGCGGGGGTATCGTTATTGTTCCCTTGTTACCAGAAATTATACCTCTCTCTTCTCATGAGGCCATTGCCACCTCGTTGTTTACGATTTTTTTAGTTGTAGCTAATAATTGTGTGAGTTTTCATCGAAAAAAGCAGATTGTCTGGCCTGTGGCGCTTATGGTAGGTCCGTTAACCGCCGTGGGGTCTATTCTTAGTGGCAGTTATGTACGGCAACTTCCCGGTAGTGTTCTACGTTGGATTTTAACCTTTGTAGTACTTATGGTTTTTTTAAGGGCTGTGGTTCGTCTCTTAAAAAAAAGCGTTGTGGATGTCACCCATGATAAGGAACCTTTGGCAGAGTTAGATGTATTTAAAAAGCTGACTCTTATTGGAGTTGGCCTCTTTGCGGGCCTTCTCTCAGGGGTGAGTGGCATTGGTGCTGGGCTTGTCATTAGTCCTCTTTTGATTCAGTTGCATTTAGTTCGAAATGAAAGAGTGTCCCCTACGGCCAACGCAGTGATGCTGTTCACCACTTTTTTTGGCGCCTTGACACTAGCATCTCCGGAGTGGCCCACAAGCTGGCAGTGGGGTTACATTCATTTGGATATGGCATTTTTTCTAGCTCTTGCGGCTTTTGGCACCTCCTGGTTGGCTCGTA
>JAUILT010000138.1 GCA_030432925.1 Bdellovibrionia bacterium
TGTCCAATAGGTGTCCATTAACTTTTGTGGAAGCCCTGAAGTCATTTTGAATTTTGGTTCAGGAGCCAGGCCGTCCTTTAGCAATTAAGGATACGAGCATGGCAAGAACAAGAAGTGCAAAACCAGAATGGCTTGAAAACAAACAGTGTTGGCGAGTTCGCTATACAGATGAAAATGGAAAAAGAAAAAGCGGTGGGTGTTTCCCTAAAGAGCAGTATGCTTTGGCTTGTGAGAAACTCAAAAAATTGAATATTGAAGTTGAAGAGATCAAACTTGGCTACAGACTCCCTCGCCTACCCAACAAAACTTTCGATGAATTGTGCGAATACTGGCTCATGCACAGAACCTCAAAGAAGCGAAGCCCAAAAGATGACAACAGCATCATATCATGTCACCTCCGTCCATTCTTCGGGTCCATGCTCATTCGAGAAATCGGGATTGAATATACTGATAAATTTAAACAGGAAAAAGCTCATTTAAACCCTAAGACACAGTCCAACATCCTCACCCTTCTCATTTCAATGCTCAAATTGGCTAATGACATAAATTGGATTCGTAAAGTTCCGCCCATCCAAAAACCTTCCATCACAAGTGGTGCAAATGATTTCAGCTACCTCAGGTCCATTGATGAAAAAAGACGTTTTTTACTTGCAGCACTAGATGAGGGACAGCTTGCCTACGTTCTTTATGCCACAGCTCTTGAGACTGGGATGAGACAAGGAGAAATCGCTGGGCTTAGATGGAATGATATAGATTTTGAGCGAAAGCTAATTACAGTACAAAGAAGTTTCAATGGGCCGACTAAATCAAATAAAGTTCGACACATACCTATCCTAGCCACACTTTTGCCAGTTCTTCAAGAATGGAAATTGAAACAGTCTGGTCCTTTAGTTTTCCCAAACAGAGATGGCAACATGAACCAACGCTCAGCTCGGATATTCAAACAAATATTTCACAGGATTCTTGATAGAGCTGATTTTCCTAAAACTCGCAAACCAAATGGACATTGGAAAAGGTATATCGTTTTCCATGACCTTAGACACACTTTCGCCAGCCATTGGATGATGAATGGTGGCAACCTCAATAAGTTAAGAATAATTCTCGGTCACAGTAAGACAACGACTACATTGATTTATGCCCATTTCTCTCCAGAAGCATTTGCTGAGGATTTCAACCGGATGGGGGCCACACCATTAATCAGAGAAGCTAAGGTTATCCCACTACAAAAGGGTTTTTGATTTATATGCCCTGAAGTCATTTTCAAAATCACTTCAGGAGACAGAGGCATTTCTCTTCGCTACTTTCTCTCCAAACTTGCACAAGTACAGCAAGGAAGGAGAATAAATGGATACGAACCTTGTTAATTACAAACAAGCCGCAGAAATGATCGGGCTCCCTCTCGGAACTCTTTATGCTTTGGTTTCCCAAAAAAGGATTCCTCATGTCAGATTGGGGAAACGCTTAGTGATGTTTTCTATACCTGAAATTATGGCATGGATTGTTGAACATAAAGTCGATGTCAATTCTAAGCAGGAATAATTGACAATTTAAACATGAGAAAAACTCGAACCTATTAACTTTGTAAACCATTGAAAAAATTGAAATACCCTTTTCCCTCCGACTGTGTGGGCAAAGGGTTCTATTGTCTATTTCTGGAGGACACCATGAAACGTTTAGAATCGATCAACCCACGCCTTCATCGAGAACTGACCCGAATGGAAGGACAGTCGCTATCTCGCCATGACCTAAAACGGAAGTACCTGTGTACGCAGGTTCCGGCCCGTACCAATGAACTTCAGTTTGCTAGGAAAGTTGTTAAACACCATCTCCGAGTGCAAGGGCTGATCGCTACCCAATGCTCCGATAAAATTTTAGAGAGGAAATATCAGGAGATAACCAATCGCCTGAGAAAGCATCACCGCTTTGAACCGACAGTGACTCATGCCGAGCTGAATCTGCGAAAAAAAATTGCAAGTTATACGAGACTCAAGGTTCATTCATCAGTTTGGATCGGAAATACCAATGTTGATTTTCTGATACCTGCTATTCGAGTGAACTCAAACTGTGGCCTAGTTATCGAAGTGGATGGTCTTGTTCACAACAAAGAGTTGAAGGAAAAGAAGGATAGCTTCAAGCTCGACTATTTACAAAGTATCGGCCTACTTGTGATGGGAGTTGATAATTTTGATTTCAGGAAAGCCACAGTGACCTGTTTTCTGAGAAATTTGAAAACAATTGAGAGAGCTTGTTCTCGTAAACGGAAAAATCTTTGGAGAAGAATTTATTTGGAAACAATTCTGACCCATGCAAGCCCAGTGGAACTGAAGAACCTTTTCGGCTATTAAAAATATTTGACCTATCCGATACCATTGGACCAGTCATCGCTATCAATTATAATTACCAATATAAATTCAGGAACTTATGAAGATTTATTCAATTCAATATATAAAAAATTATTCAGGCCTACTAAAAGACAGCCGTTCCAACCTCCGAACACATTGTACGAACCCTGGATTTTATTTGATTGGTGGCATGGAGTGTTCCGATGTCTTGAGAAGATACAGCCAACAGGACAGGATAGTGACAGGAAAAAAGTTGAAACTAGCAAAGGTATTAAAAAGCCTCATGGATAAGCAGGGGCTCACCATCAGGGAACTCAGCCGACGAACAAAAGTTCCGGCAAGTACACTCTCAAACCTCTTGTCTGGGGCTAATGTGCAGAAGATTGAACACGTTCTGACGCTATCTGAGTTTTTTGGCGTAACGATGGAGCACCTTCTCTTTGGCAAGTCGAGCAAAAAGCCTACAATAGAAGAAATGGACTTAGAGCATATTTTCTCGGGTTGGCTCAAGGTAAAAATTGAGAGAGCCGTACCGGTAAACAAGGAGGTTTCTTTTGATGAGAATGATTAGTTATTCAATTGCAGTTTTTCTTCTTACCTCATGTGCAAGCCGTGACATTCAATCCGTGCAAACTGATGGAGCTAATTTTGATGATGTGAGATTACTCTCTGTTTATGATGGAGATTCCTTTAAAGTATCAATCGAAAATACCAACCCGTTGTTTGGTGAGAATATTGGTATCAGAGTTTTTGGAATTGATTGCCCTGAGCGAAGAAGTAAAAATCAATGTGAAAAATCTAAAGCATTAGAGGCAAAAAAGTTGGTGGAAAATGCTCTCAAAAAAGCATCACGGATTGATTTGAAAAATTGCATCCGAGGTAAATACTTCAGGCTGGTCTGCAAAGTGTATTATGACAACAACTCACTCACAGATTTGTTGGTCAAACAGAACCTTGGGTATCCCTATTTTGGTAAGACAAAGAAAAAAGTAAACTGGTGCAATGAGGTGAGGATTCCAGCATCAAAGAGTCAAAAATGAGGAGAAACTATGGCTAAGTTGAGATTTCAAACAGGAGGATGGGGCTGGGGCTTCCGAATTGACGGAGGTAAAAAACAGGCCGGCCCCTTATGTGTCAACGAAGACAATAGTGTGGCTATCAAGACACTTTTGAAAACGACGTTTCTATTCCAGTTAGAAAAAGTCAAATCAGTCGAGCTCAATGGAAAAAATATGACGGTCATTGCCAATGATGGGACCAAAATCGAATTGCGAGCTAAGTCAGAGCATTTGAGAGAACTCAATCGGCTCATCAGCGTGGAGAAAAAGAAAGGAGCAGCTTGATAAAAACCCTCCTTCATTCTGTTCCTCTAATGGAAACTATGAACAGTACAAATAAACATAACCACACTTATGTTTACGATAATGAAGGAGAGATATGAGTCAAAAATCAAGCTATCAAATCAAAACTGTGAATGGGTTAGACCTGAGCCTGTGTCGTTCTTCGATCCAGAAAGCCATTCGCCGATCGCAAACCGATCGGGCCATGTATTTTGCTGTGGAGATATACCAATCCAATATGGAAGCCTATTTAGTCTATTCGTGTGCGGTGATTCTATCTGAGGAATTTAGTCCGCTTGGTAGTCCAGCGGTCTATTCCGCACTCAGTTCAAGTATGAACTTCTGGCTCTATGCACTCACCGAAAGAAAGAAGAAAAAACAGAGAACAGAGCTTCGCCCAGCAATAGGAAATTGGATCACTACTATGTGCTCGGAAGCCATGAAAAAGAACCGATCTGGTGACGATGCATGGGCTTGGATGGAGATCCAACGAAAGATGGGCTTGCAGCTTGAGATCGAAGATCAAGATAAGGATGAACACTGTTCCATAGGAAGAAAACTCGGACGGGGCTACAAATTCTGGGTTCGACAAGCGAGCAAGCAATACCCGACTATTTCTCCAAAAGAGCTTGGGCTTGAAAAAGACTACACTGCCATAGTTAATGATTGGTATCTGAAGAACTCACCCATACCAAACGAGTCCGATTGGAGTGAATGGGACCCAGATTTTCCCGATAACCCCATTGAGGAGTATCCCATATCCGACACTCAACCCAGTCTTAAGGACCCGCTATGAAACGAGTGGCCCTCTATCTGCGAGTCTCATCAGAGGAGCAAAAACTTGATTTGCAAAGAGACGAACTGACCCGATTTGTTAAAGCTAGGGATTGGGATCTCATCGAAGTTTTTGAGGAAAAAATGACAGCTACCAAAGGGAACCGGCCAGAGCTGAAGAAACTCCTGACTTCTGCCCGTCAGCGAAAAATTGACATTATCGTCTGCTGGAAGATGGATCGTTTTTTCAGATCACTTAAAGACCTTGTCGTAACCCTACAAGAACTTGGTGAGCTTGGAGTGGAGTTGGTGAGTCTCAAAGACAACCTTGATCTCTCTACTTCACAAGGAAAGTTGATGATGCACCTTTTAGGAGCTTTTGCAGAGTTTGAGGCTAGCCTCATCCAAGAAAGAGTTCGGGCAGGAGTTCAAGCCTACAGAAAGAGACATGGGAAATGGGGCCGTCCAAAATCCATAGATTCTGAGGCGATCATTCAACTCAGGAATCAGGGGCTGACCTATCGTCAAATTTCACAAAAGCTGAGTGTAGGTCACGGATCGGTTCACTCAGTTCTCAAAAAGAATTTCTTCAAAGAAGATAATGGAACGAGATGACGGAGACGATATATTATTTACAATTTTGGTAAAAACTATATGGTTTACCACCTGAACCTGCTATAAAACGAGGCTTATTTATTGGAATAGAATTTGCTTTTTAATCCACCAAAAAAGGATAAAAAATGATTTCAAAAAAGATGATTTGCTCTATTGTATTCTTATCACTTGCCCTCGTTGGGTGCGGAAGTGACGACAACAATGGAGGCGGGAATCCTGGTGGAGGAGCCGTTTCTGGCTTCAGTGCATCCAATCTCAATAATTTATGCCTAGAGGGAGCTTATCGCAATGGTGAGTTTTGTGCGGGAGTTGGAGAGTCAACAGAGCTTCAGAAAATTTGTAATGTGATGACTTACGGTTCTGGCGATTGCGACGGGCTTAGTTCAGAAGACTTAGAGAATACTTGTAAAGCTGGTTTATATGGTAGAGATACCTGTG
>JAUILT010000032.1 GCA_030432925.1 Bdellovibrionia bacterium
CACTCTTCGATCTTCAAATTGAATAGGGTGCTCCACGCCTTTAAATCCCTTTTTAAGAGCTCGGTACTTAAGCTCAATCTGGAAGCTATAACCATTACTCTGAACATGAGACAGATCAATACCTCGCAATGTCTCTGCTTTCCAACAGTTGAACCCTCCAGTCCAGTCTCTCATTGTTGGATATCCCAAGATAATTCTAGCATAGAGACTCCCACCAAGGCTGATGACTTTACGCCCAATCCCCCAGTTGATAGTTCCTCCGCCTGAAACCCATCGAGATCCCACAACAAAGTCATGACTAGGTATTTTTTCGAGGATGGATTTAAGATCTAACGGCCGGTGAGAGAAGTCAGCATCCATCTCAGTAATCACTTCGTAGCCGTGGCTCAACCCCCAATCAAACCCTGCCAAATAAGCTTTTCCTAAACCAGATTTATTTTTTCTTAATAGTAAATGCAACTGATGCAGATCTTTTTGCATCTCTTCCACCTTAGAAGATGTTCCATCAGGGCTAGAGTCATCCACAACGAGTATATGAACATGAGGGTTTTCTTTCAATATAGCTGGAACTATAGTTTGAATATTTTCTAGCTCATTGTATGTGGGTATAATTATAAGGGTCTTCATGCATTTGGATTATAAAGTCTTAGACAACAATTGACCACTGGCATTTTTTTCTTTTAACGCCAAGGCTTTCTTCCTGGCAGCCAGCCTTTTGGCCTGAGCTTGCTGCCTGGCCACTTTTAATAATGGATTACTACTGAAAAAAAAGGTGGGATCCTGTTTTTTCAACTCAAAAAACTCACTGACCCGAGTTGCTGCTCTTTCAGGATCTTTTATGTATAAAACTGGATTGAACCCACAATGAGGACAAGCAATTGACACTCTCCAACGGATTTGAACAAAAACTTCGGAAACAGACAAACACAAAACAAATAGCATAAACACCCTAGGATCTGGCTGCTGCCAAAGTATCATCATGATTAAGCCACTTGTCACAAGAGAAAGAAGCACATTGGACGCCGCCATATGACGTTTAGTATAAACACGCCTAGGTTCTTTACAAAAGGCGCAGTAACACTTTTCTGACTGTTTTCCCAACTTCCCTCCAAAACCCTCTAAATATTAGGCTTACCAAGATACCTTTCATGTTCATTGTCGCAAAAAAAGGTCTGGTTTGAAAAGGCGAGTTTTGTGTTTTCTAAGATCGTTGTTAAAATGAAGTTATGAAAAGATCCAAAATATTTCTTGTAAGTGTGTTGGTTGCTATTTCACTCTCTTCTTTTGTCGAGGCCCAAGAAGAGGAAACCAACATGATTGACTATGACTCCATTGTCCGAGAACTCTCCACCACCAGTAATCGCTATAAAGTCTCCTCAAATTACAATGGTGACCCTCTTGCCAATGTTCTATTTCATGGTGGAGTGGCTTACACCACCAGTTACTTAGTCGTTGATCCAGAATTTGGAGCTAAGCTCAATGGTGTTTTAAAGGGCGTGGAGTTCACCTTTGGAATTGACCTCTTATCAAGGTACTGGGTTGCTGAAGGCAGCGTCCGTTCTTATCAACCCGAAAATCTGGACCGCAATACTCAAATCTCACTGAGAGAGTTTGACCTCAGACTTGTCTATAATGATGACCTTAACCAAACAATGAAGTATCGCTTGGGGATCGGCCTAAGCTCTCGTTATCTGACCTTTAAGAGTCGTATTCCCAGTGAAATAGTGAAAGATCGTTACACCACACCCAGCTCTATTATTTTTGCAGGCACTCAGCTGAGTCTTTCTGAGAAGGTGAGTATCGGGCCAGATATTGCTTATCGATCAGCACTTGTCGATGACACTGTAGATAAAAAATCCTTTGATGCCAATATCAGGTTGAACGCCCACTTTTGATTGTTCAACGGCTGGCAACTCCCCGACCCAAAGCCTAGCAACTCCATAAATCTGATACCTTTTTCTGCTAGAAGATGATTTCATAGAGTTATGGAGTCAAAATCTCCCATCAACTGGAAACTCATCAGGCAAGAAATCTTTGACTCTCTTAAGGTCCTGTTAGATTTTGCCAAAAATCCAATTCAGGGTATGAAGACTCTCCCTGACTGGAAGTGGCCCAAGTTACTATTTTTAATGGGTGGTTTCGCGGCTATTTGTGGCGTATTAAGAGGCGTTGTCAACCGGTCATTTCTGGAGATGATCTCAGGGGTTTTGGTCTACCCTGTCTCCGCATTATTGATGATTGCCATATTCTCTGGATTATTTTTTTACATATTCATGTTCTTCTACAAAAGACAACTGTCCTATCAGCGCGTCTACACTCATGTCACATTTGCTGTGCTACCTTCGGTGTTACTATCTACGGTTAGCTATCTAGTGCCTCCCATCACTCTGCTGGGCTCCGCCATAACAGGTCTACTTTTAATAGTAGGCTTTGTGGACAATTTTCGTCTGCCTAAAAAAGCTGTGACAAAAATGGTTTCTGGACTGTTTTTAGTTTACGTGATTATCTGGATTTTCAGCACAATCAGCTTTCAACAAAAAAAGGAGGAGTTTCGCATGAAAGCTCTTCCTGAAAGCCTGGATATTCTTGAAAAAGAACTGAACCAGTAATGCTACTGAACTGTAAAACTATTCATTGTATACGAAATGACCCTTAAGACTTCACACCGGTTGACCCAAATCCACCCGCACCACGGTCAGTTTCAGACAGCTCTGTCACCTCTTTGAAAGCAGCTTGGTACACAGGGGCAATCACCAGTTGGGCAATACGCTCACCATCGTTGATCTCCACAGTCTCATGTCCCAGGTTAATAAGAATAATTTTTACTTCTCCTCGGTAATCAGAATCAATGGTTCCTGGAGTATTTACCAAGGAGATCCCCTGCTTCACGGCTAGGCCACTTCTAGGGCGGGCCTGTATTTCAAATCCTTGAGGAATTTCAAAAGCAAGGCCTGTGGGAACCAACTCTCTTTGTCCGGGCTCCAAGGCCAAAGGCTTTTCTAGCTGGGCCCTTACATCAAAACCGCTGGCCCAAGTAGACTTATACTGAGGCAGTTCACCTTTAAAGTTTTCCAGTTTTTTAATTTTTATTGGCACTGTTTGTAGCTGCATGATTCCCCCTTATAATACACACGGATCTAGCAAGTGACTCTCAAATAGGTTTTCCATATTGCGAGAGAGACCTGCTGGATCCCCCTACCTCTACATATAATCAATCAATAGGTCTGCTGCCTGTTTTGGCTGCAGATCTCCCAATACATACAACCCATACTTTTTGTCGTCCATGTACTTGTCAAAATACTGGCGCATGGAGCTTGTTGTCACCGCCTGAATTTCTTCCAATACCTGCTCCACAGGCCGATACTTACCAAATATCATCTCATTCACTCCTAGAGAATTCATCCGGTTTTCAATATCATCAGCCCCCAACAAGATGGTTCCAACAACCTGTCGACGAAAGAATTCTAACTCTTTTTTGCTGACACCCTTGTGCATAAGATTTTCAAACTCGGAGCGCATCAGTTTCAGGCATTTTTTGGAATTTTCTTTGGACGTCCCCGAGTACACCATCATCAGCCCACCATCAGTGAAGGCGTGCAGATAAGAATACACCGAATAGGCCAGGCCTTTTTTCTCGCGAATTTTTTGATACAAGCGGGAGGTCATTCCTCCCCCAAGAACAGCATTAGCTATGTAAGACTCAAACCTGGCTTTATCCTTGTAACTAGAGGACTTCTGACCTAAAAGCAGATGCACCTGTTCTGAGGGTTTGTGTTTGAACTCCTGAAATTTCACTGCTTTGGGCTTTGCCTGCTTCACACTCGTCTTTTCTGAGCGTCTTTTGATTTTTCCAAGGACCTTTTCCACCATCCGCACCGCTTCGTCATGTTCCACGGCACCGGCAATACTCACGATAATATCCGTACTGCCGTAGCGTTTCTTGTAAAAATCAAATAGTTTTTTTCTGGAGATGGCACTCAGACTTTCAGGAGTTCCAAGGATGGGACGACTTAAAGGGTGCTTGCTAAACACCTTCTCAAAATACATGTCAAAAATATACTCATCCAGGTCATCAGCCGCCATATCGATCTCTGACAAAATCACCTGCCGCTCTTTTTCGAACTCCTCTTTGTCAAACACGGCTCCTGATACTAAATCAGTCAGTACATCTAAGGTAATGGGCAAGTGCTCTCTTAAAGTAGAAGCATGAAAGCAGGTATATTCTCTGGAGGTATAGGCGTTCAGCTCTCCCCCTACAGCCTCAATATTAGCCACTAGATCAAAAGCTGTATGCTTTTTGGTGCCCTTGAACACCATGTGCTCCACAAAGTGAGCCGCTCCCACAAGGTCCTCTGGCTCATGCCGAGACCCATAGGGCACAAAAATACCCGCACAAGTAGCGCGGGTGTTTGGGTGGTGCTCGGTTAATACCCGAACACCATTGGTCAGTGTTGTTTTATGAAACTCTGGTGGGAGTTCAAAGACCTTATTCATGAGAGCCTCTTAGTGTTCTTGAGGCTTCTCCAAAAGGGCCTTACGGCTAAGCTTGATACGTCCAGCTCTGTCCACATCCAAAACCTTCACATCAACCTTGTCCCCCTCATTGAGAATATCCGTGACGTTTCGAATGCGCTCATGGGCAATTTCAGAAATGTGTAGCAGCCCCTGATTATTCGGCAGAATTTCAACAAAGGCTCCAAAGTCAGTCACCTTCACCACTTTCCCATTATAGGTTTTTCCCACTTCAGCCTCAGCACAAATATCGTTAATCATCTTAATGGCAGCCTTAGAGGCTTCAGGGTCAGAAGATGCAATATGAATACGTCCGTCATCTTCAATGTTAATTTTCACACCGGTCTCTTCAATAATACCTTTGATCACCTTACCGCCAGCACCAATTACTTCTCTGACCTTATCAGGCTTGATCTGAATAGTTTCAATTCTTGGAGCAAACTCAGAGATCTCTCCTCGAGGTGTGGTGATGACTTTTTCCATCTCGTCCATAATGTGATTACGTCCGTCATAGGCTTGGCGAAGAGCCTGCTCCATGATTTCAAAACTAATAGAGTCAATTTTAATATCCATTTGCAGCGAAGTAATCCCTTTACGAGTTCCGGCCACTTTGAAGTCCATATCTCCTAAGTGATCCTCATCTCCTAGAATATCAGAAAGAACGGCGTATTTATCGCCCTCTTTGATCAGACCCATGGCAATACCGGCCACATTGCCCTTGATCGGCACACCGGCATCCAGCAAAGATAGTGTTGAAGCACAGACAGTCCCCATCGAAGAAGATCCATTGCTTTCTAAAACCTCGGACACAATCCTTACAGTGTAGGGGAACTTTTCAAAATCTGGTAAAATAGCCTTCACAGCTCTCTCAGCTAAAAAGCCATGACCAATCTCGCGGCGACTCTGCCCACCCATTCTTCCAGTTTCACCCACAGAATAGGGAGGAAAATTATAGTGTAACATGAACTTCTTTTTTACAGTTCCACTGAGAGCATCAATCATTTGCTCATCATCAGGCGTTCCCAAAGTCACTACACCTAAACACTGGGTTTCACCTCGAGTAAATAAACCTGAGCCATGGGCCCTTGGTAGCATGGCCACCTCACAGGAGATGTTACGAATATCTGTAGTAGTACGACCATCAATCCGAACTTTGTCGTCCAGAATCATACTGCGAGCCACTTCGTATTTAATATCTCCCACAATTTGACCCAGCTCTTTGTCTCTCTGAGTTTTCAAATCCTTGTCTTCAATATTTTCCACTAAAGCGGCTTTGGCTTCGTCTTTGGCAGCATCAACAGCCGCATAACGGTCCATTTTGTCTTTGATGTTTAAAGCATCTTTGATTTTTCCAGTGAGGAAATCGCGGGCAGACTGAACAAAGTCAGCATCGATTTGTGGAACATCGAACTCTCTTTTAGGCTTATTACCAGTCTTTTCACGTAGCTGATCTTGAGCATCAAACACAGGGCTCATGGCTTCGTGACCAAACTTCAGGGCCGCCAGTACGTCATCTTCAGTGACAAAATTAGCCTCCCCTTCCACCATCAACAAACCATTTCTGGTGCCGGCGATGATGATGTCCATGTCACTGCTCTCCAACTGTTCAGCGCTTGGGTTGGCCACGAGCTTTCCATCCACACGTCCAACCTTCACAGCACAGGTCGGCCCACCAAAAGGAACGTCACTGATGTGTAGAGCTGAAGATGCTCCGATTCCGGCCAGAATCTCCAGCGGGAAAATGCCATCAGAACTTAAGGTTGTTGCAACAATCTGAGTATCAAACCGGTATCCTTCTGGAAAACAAGGACGAATGGGCCTATCAATTAAACGAGCATTCAGTGTAGCTTCGTTGGTGGGGCGCCCCTCACGTTTGAAGTAACCACCAGGAATTTTTCCGGTGGCATAAAACTTTTCCGCATACTCCACAGTCAGTGGAAAAAAATCCATGCTAGAAGGACGTTTTGAAGAAACGGCCGTTACAAGAACAATATTGTTTCCGCAAGAAACAACAACGGATCCGTCAGCTTGCTTAGCCATACGACCTGTTTCAATAGTAATAGAGTTGCCGCCAAAATCTGCAGTCACTGTTTGTTTCATTCTTTCTCCTTAAATGATTGGCTGTAAGAAAATTCGTAGATGATAGACTTATGCCAAGACTACTTACGAATACCAAGTTCACCGATAATCTGAGTGTAGCTCTCGGGTTGAGTCCGCTTCATGTAATCCAGAAGCTTACGTCGACGATTCACCAACTGAAGAAGTCCCCGTCGGGAGTGCTTGTCGTTTTTGTTTATTTTAAAGTGCTCAGTCAGGTCTTTGATTCTGGCTGTCAGCAAAGCCACCTGAACTTCAGAGTTTCCTGTGTCCAGTTCCGATTTTTTGAATTGTTTGATAATACCCTGTTTAGACTCTTTGGAAATTGCCATGGAGACCTCCTTAAAAAGCTCTCTGATAAGTGAACCCCCGATGGAAGCGTCTGGCCTCTCGCCCCTGGGAGCCTGATAAATAAAACAGCATTCTTAGGCGAGTTACAACGTGACGTCAAGTGTTAATGCCCAAAAAGTCAATTTTTTTGGGCATTTAACACCACTTTTCCCCATTTTCCAGAGTGACGTTTTGGAGTGAATATCAAAGTTTGGAAAGATTTCTATTGCAGAATGATAGTCATGGGGGGGAAGACAAAGAAAACAACCCTTTACAAGGTGAAACACTATGAAACAATTTTTTATGCTACTGTCTGTATTCGCTTTTGCCACCCTGCTTATGGGTGTTGATGGATGCAGCAAAAAAGACGAAGCGACCGAAACCACTGAAGCCATGGAAGAAATGGCTGAAGATACTGGAGACGCTCTTGAGGATGCAGGGGACGCAGCAGAAGAAGCCGCGGAAGATGCTGCCGAAGAGGCAGAGGAAGTAGAAGAAGAGAGCGAACACGACCACTGATTTGTCATGTCTAAACTCTTCGCCGTAGACATTAGGGGCCCCTCCTCTGGGGCCCTTGTGTTTTTGAAGTGTACCCGGGGACTTTTTTGAGCTTCAGGGTTTAAATACCCGGCGGATCTTCACTCCCCGATCCGGAGTCGCCTGCAAAATAGCCAGCAGATTCTGCTCCGAATTCACCACCCGGACATCCTGTGTGATTTTGCTTTTCTGAGCCTGTTTGACTTCAAAAATCAGACGGCTGGAAATGGAATGAGGAATCTGGCCATTGCTGAGAAGCTTTTGTTCCTTGTGATCGGCCACCAATAACTTCAAGTGAGGTAGCACTCTGGCACAGGGGATATAGCTGCTCCCCAAACTCGACGGATTTGGGATCTCACCGACCTTCTCTTTTAGGGAAACTAGATCATCCAGAGTGATGGCATGGTCCACTCTAAAAGGCAATGAGCCCAATCGTCTCAAGGCACTGAGCGTTCCGCCTACTTCCAACCGTTGCCCCAGTTCATGGCCCCAGGCCCTAATAAAGCTTCCCTTGGAGCAGCTCAGTTTAACTGTCACGGCATCCGAACTGCTTTCAACAATCTCCATGTCATAAAAAGACATCACCTTTTTAGGCAGAATCATTTCCTGACCCTCACGGGCCATTTCATAAAGCTTTTTGCCATTCACTTTTTTGGCAGAATAGGCGGGAATTTCCAGTTCTACATCACCGGTCAACTCCTCAATAGCCTTGAAGATTTTTGGCTCAGAAACCTTAGACTCACAACGGGCAGTCACCTCTCCTGTAATGTCATAGCTGTCGGTGGTCACACCTAGTCTAACAGTAGTGAGATAGGTCTTATCTTGTGTGAGTAGATAATCAGAAAGTTTTGTGGCGCTGCCAAGAAGTAAAATGAGTAAACCTGAGGCCATCGGATCCAAAGTTCCACAGTGACCAACGGCACGGGTTTCAAAAATCCTGCGAACTTTCCCCACAACATCGTGACTGGTCATATCAACAGGCTTGTCGACAAGCAAAACACCATTCAGTTCTGACACGGGCACCTCTTCTCTTCTTATCCCTTCGTCCGATTCATTTCTGCGATCATCTGATCCAGTTCAGAATTTTCACCCTGACTGTGATTGACGAAAAACTTCATTTTGGGACAAAACTTCATGGTCAGATTTTTTCCAATGTCTCTTTGAATTTCCGGAGCCTGCTGGTCAATAAGCGACTGAACCTCCTCGCGGTCCTCTTTATCGCCCATAAAACTCAAGAACACCTTGCCGGTACGCATATCCGGATTAACGGAAACTTCCGCCACAGTTATAACACCAGGCAGTGGAATCTTCAGTTGACTCACCAAAAAACTGGCAATGATTTGTCTCAACTCTTTTTCAGCCCGTTGTACCCGGCGGTTGTCAGAGGGTTCCATTAAAGTTCTCTTGCTACTTCCTCTTTCACAAAAGACTCGATCTCATCGCCGACTTTAATGTCATTGTAGTTTTCAATTCCGATACCACACTCATAACCACTCGCCACTTCCTTGGCATCGTCCTTGAAGCGTTTAAGACTAGAGATATTGCCTTCATAAATGACTCGGCCTTCGCGCAGTAATCGAGCAAAATGGTTTCTGGCAATCTTTCCATCCACAACAAAACAACCGGCAATGGTTCCGATTCTGGGAACAGAAAAAGTGTCTCGGACTTCAGCTCGCCCCATTTCTTTTTCTACTATATCCGGTGTAAGCATTCCCGTCAGGGCTGCCTTAATATCATCCATCAGTTCATAAATGATCGAATAAGACTTAATCTCAATGCCTTTTTCTTTGGCTAACCTCTGAGCCGCCGTGTCTGGCCTAACATTGAATCCAATAATCATGCCCCCTGCTGTACTAGCCAATAGAACATCACTTTCAGAAACAGCGCCCACAGCACTGTGAATCACTTTAACTTTAACTTCCTCGTTACCCAGTTTAGCAAACATGCCCTTAATCGCCTCAATACTTCCGGCCACGTCGGCTTTTAAGACAATAGAAAGTTCTTTTACATCTCCAGCCTTTACCTTGGCAAAAATCTGATCCAATGACATCTTAGATGAAGGCTGCTCATCTTTTTCTTTTTGGTTCTTTCGAACTTCTGCAATGTTTCGCGCATCATCCTCATTTTTGGTCACATCAAAAGGGTCTCCGGCATCAGGTGTCTCGGGAAGCCCCATGACCTCAGCAGCAAAGCCGGGTCTAGCTTCAACGACCCTTTTCCCCTTATCATCCATCAATGAGCGAACCCTCCCAGCCACACAACCGGCGACCAAAGTGTCACCCACTTTTAGAGTTCCATTTTTCACCAAGAATGTAGCTACACTTCCTCGGCCTTTTTCCATTCGGCTTTCAATCACAAGTCCCGTTGCAGAACGCTCAGGGTTTGCTCGAAGCTCCTGCACTTCAGCCACCAGGTGTACCTGCTCCAGCAACTCCTTAATGCCGTCTCCATTCAAAGCGGAAACCTCGCAAAAAATAGTACTTCCACCCCACTCTTCAGGGATCAGCTCAAACTCAGTTAATTGCTGCTTGATCCTGTCAGGGTTGGCTCCGGGTCTGTCCATCTTATTGACCGCAACAATAATGGGAACATCAGCGGCTTTGGCGTGATTAATGGCCTCTTCTGTCTGAGGCATCACGCCGTCATCCGCTGCGACCACAATAATTACAACATCTGTCACGTTGGCTCCACGAGCCCGCATGGCCGTAAAAGCAGCATGGCCGGGAGTATCGATAAAGGTCACTGTATGGCCATCTTCCAAAGTCACTGAGTAGGCTCCAATATGCTGAGTGATCCCACCAGCCTCACCTTTAGTGACATTGGTTTTTCGAATGCTGTCCAGAAGAGTTGTCTTTCCATGGTCCACATGCCCCATCACTGTAACCACTGGAGGTCGAGTGACTAGCTCAGAATCAAGCTTTCCACTCACAGATTTTTCAATGAGTTCCTCAACAGAGTAATGTACATTTCTGGCCTCAAATCCAAACTCAGGAACAATCAAAGACACAGTATCAAAGTCCAAAGAAGTATTAATGGTTCCCTGAACCCCCTCTTGCATCAACTTTCTCATTAATTGAGGCACCTTCAGGTTCATCTGTTGAGCCAACTCCCCCACCGTGATGGTGTCATGCACTTCCACCACACGTTTTGAGGCCTTGGGGGTGGTGATCATATTTTTCTTGGCCTGTCCTGTCTGAATTTTCTTTTTCTTTGGCTGAAAAATGACTTCTCGTTTTCGAAATTCCGTAGCCGAGAAGTTCTGCACAGGTTGCTCTTTACCACCAGCCCCTCGAGGTTGTTGCTTTTTAGCAGGCTCTTTTTTGTCTTTGGCAAATCGACTTTCTTGCGGTTCATTGGGCTGATCAAATGGATCAGGACCTACGAATCCTGTTCTCAGACTACGCTGAGCTGAGGGGCGATTTTGTTGCCTATCTCCCTCAGTGCTCACTGCTCTGGAATTACTTGCCGAAGGCCCTTGAGTGACTCTTCTCAAGTCCATTCGACCCACAATGTTCTTAGGCTTTCGAACGATTTGTTCTTTGGGAGTCTCTTTAGCTGCTGCCGACGACGCCTGAGCTACGTTCTGAGCCTCTTGAATCTCAACAGACCCTGACGAAATTGAAGAGGCCAGTACTTGGTCTGAATCTATGGCAGGAGTTGCTACTGCTGGCTGACTAGCCGCCACTATTGGTGGAGCTGTCTCCTCAATAGGTTTTTCCCCTGTCGTGGCTCCTGCTTTTCGCCGAATCACTGTTTTGGGGGCAGTTTTCTTTTTTGCTGTTTTCTTTTTGGTAACTGAACCCGCAGCAGAGGACTTTTTAACAACCGTCTTTTTAGCGACTGTCTTCTTTTTAGCAACTTTCTTTTTAGCCGTTGTTGCCTTTTTGGCGACTGTCTTCTTTTTTGTGACCTTCTTTTTAGTCTTTTTCTTAGCCCCGTTACTTACTGGTTCTATTAGACGCTTTTTGATTTCAGCAATGGTGTTGTCATCCAGGGCCGCCATATGACTTTTGACCGGTAGTTTCCACTCCCTGATCTTGTCCATCAAGGCTATGGTCTCCATGCCAATTTCTTTTGCAAACTCAAATACCTTTGGTTGACTCACATTTTCTCCTTAACTCTGTCCCCTAAAACATACCTGAACAATCAGTTTCATCAAAATTGCCTAAACACCTAGTCTTGCTGCTGACTCTCTTCTACAGGCAGGGCCTCTTCTGTCGGAGGCTCTGACTCTATTAACGGTGCGCCCCCCTCTCCAGTAACAGCGTCCTCAGAAGAGGCTTCAACACCCCTTGCTGGATCTTCTTCAGCGGTACTACTGTCTACAACACCGTCTTTGGCCTCTCCTTCGTTTAAAGCGGCCAGCTCCTCTTTCAAACGAGCTTCTGCATCAGAAAGAGCGCTTCCTCCAGCTGACTTTGACTCTTCTGTTTTAACGGTGGGAGCTGTGGGAATCTCTTTGCCTTCGGCTTCATACTGAGCCAACAGATCCTTGGCCTCCTGAATAAGATTTCCAGCTTTCTCAGGGTCATCATACCCCGGAATACTCATCACATCCTCAACGGCAGCATCAGAGATCGCTTGAAAGGACCCAAACCCAGATTGGAAAATATTTTGAGCCATAGTTTCGGTCATTCCCGGAATCAACATCAAGTTAAAGATCGCCTCTGCAGTTCTAGAGGCCGCATTAGAGTCAGAGAGAATATCCAACCTCCAGCCAGAAAGCTTGGCCGCCAGACGCACATTTTGCCCCCGCTTACCAATGGCCAAACTTAATTGCTGATCAGGAACGACCACCTCCATGGCATGGTCCTCATCATCAAGAAACACTTTTGAAATCTCGGCAGGTGCCAATGCATTGCAAACAAAGCGGGCCGGATCTTCATCCCAGTTGACGATATCAATTTTTTCCCCCTTAAGCTCCTGAACAATATTTTGAACCCGACTTCCCTTCATGCCCACACAGGCACCGACAGGATCTACTGCAGGATCTTTAGATATTACAGCAATCTTAGCTCTCTGACCCGGTTCACGGGCCGCAGCCTTCACTTCAACAATGCCATCATAGATTTCAGGAACTTCCATTTCAAAAAGCTTTCTCAGGTAATCTCCAGAGGCTCTGGACATAATAATCTGAGGGCCTCTTGTTGTCTGCCTCACATCAGAGATAAACCCCTGAATGCGATCTCCTGGTTTAAACTGCTCTCCAGGAATTTGCTCTCTTGGAGGAATATAAGCTTCTGTTCTTCCTAGATCTACAACAATAGCACCTCTTTCCACACGTCGGGCAATACCTGAGGCAATCTCACCTTTACGCTGCTCAAATTCAGAAAAAATAATGTCTCTTTCTGCATCTCGAACTTTTTGAGTGATGATCTGCTTTGCTGTCTGGGCAGCGATTCGCCCAAGGCCTTCTGTCTCTAAACGAGCACCAATAGAATCGGCAATCTGCGCTTCAGGATCCAGCTCAAGAGCTTCAGAAAGTTTGATTTCCACTTCTTCATCAATGAATTTTTCGTCGGGAACCACCTCTTTGAACTCAAATAGCTCAATCTCCCCAGTTTCATCATTATACTGGGCTTCAATTTCTCGATATGTTCCATACTTTTTTCTGGCTGCTACGAGCATCCCCTGGATGACGGCATCGATCACTACCTGTTTATCAATCCCTTTGTCTTTTCCCACCTGCTCGATCATTCGACTCAAATCAGAAAACATGCTGTCTACAGCCATTTTTTACCTCATTTTTTTCTTATTCTTTTTTTTATTCAGTTTTTGTTTTTGGTGCTTCGGATTTGGATCTACAAAGACAACATTTGCCTTGTGAACAATCATCATCGGAATCACCCAATTCAATTCCTCTTTCTTCAATACAAGCTCTGCCTCATTTGCCGCAACGAGTTCACCTTCCAAAGTCTTCAATTTGGGGGGAGACTTAAACGGCGCCTGCTCCGGAACGGGAATCTCCTGGCTAGTTTTGACTCTTACAATCTGGCCCACGGCCTTCTCATAATGCCAAACTCGCCGCAAAGGCCGTTCTAGACCGGGACTTGAGATTTCCAACTCATAGGCCCCGTCAGGAATAAGATCATCTGCATCTAGAAGGACATTCAACCCTCGAGAAACATTGGCGCAATCATCAACGGATACACCCTTATCGCTATCTATAAAAACTCTCAACACTCTTTGACGTCCTCGACCCACAAACTCAAGGTCATAAAGAGTCACGCCCTCGCGCTGTGCTACCTCGCCCGCCAGCTGCTCCAACTGCTGCAACACCGGTGATGTCAAATTGGACAAGTTACTGTTCTCCATTGATTTCGTTTATCATTGCACATTCTGCTCCTCTCCCTCACGGGTAACAAGCCACAGATGTACAATACAAAAAAAGAGGGCTGACTCAGCCCTCTTCGAGGTCTTGAATACCAAAAAACCTAAGTAAGTGCAAGGGGTTCATTAGATGAGACCAAATTCAGACTGTACAAAACTGCAGCACAACCATCTCGGTAATAAGAGGGCCTCATCCCTATGTTTTGGAATCCTAATTTTTCATAAAGACAGATCGCTGGGTGATTTTCTTCATGCACCTCCAACCAAAGGCTTCCTGTGCCCATTTCATGCTGCATATTTTTCAATAACTGCGTCATGATGCCCTTACCCCGCCACTGAGGGTGACAGCCTAAAACAGAAATATCCCACTGAGTTCCAGACAAAACACGATACAGAACTATGCCCCGAAGATATCCCGATGCGTCAAAAAATCCCTGCCCTTTTCCTATTTCAAGTTCTTTTCGAACCATAGAGCGGGTCCAACTCCCACCCATTGGGTGCTCTGGGTTTTGGTTTTCATAGATGGAGCGTAGAAGTTCAAATACTTCTTCAAACTGCTTTGAACTCAAAAGCTGAATCTTTGTGTCAGATTTCTGAAAGGGCATTTTTAACATTATACTTGTTTTGCAAAACCTCAAACCAATCCCGTAAACGCTGTTCTACTTGCTGTCGACTCAGATAAGCCTTGATGTTCTCTTTAAAGTTTTCAAATGGAAGGTCTCCAAATTTCAGACGATTTTTATCGAAATAGTCACGAGCCTCAGAATTTGTCACAGGCACTACAGAAGAGTCTGCTTTAAAACGAATAAACTTTTTGGCCCTCAACTTTCGCTGGATTGCTCGACGAATCTCTGAGGCCTCTACCTCTAAGGCCTTCCAATCGGGCACCCGGCTCAGCCTCCGTAGAGCATCCGTGTAGGCCTTACTGACATCTGAGTTTTTCACCTGAGCTAGATTAAAATTTTTTGATTCCATAAAAACAGTTGTTTCAAGCAAAGTTGCTGAAACCTCTTTTTTGAAAGCCATGGAATTCATCTTAGGAATCTGCACCTGACCTTTACGTTGATATAAAGCCTGCTCTAGACCTGCGTTGATCTGTACCGTTCGGCTTGTAATTACTTGATCCGCCACTTGCCCCACCGTTTTTAAGACGAGGGTGGTTGCTCCCTGAGAGTTTAAGACATATAGCAATAAGATTAAAAGAAACGTTGTTCTCAACTCACATCCTTTACGCTAAATATCTAAAGGTTAGCAAGGACTCAAAAAAAGGGCCAGCACAAAAGTGCTGGCCCTACTCAAATCGAAGTCATTTCAAATGGGGGGAGAAAAGCTTTCGATCGAGGTATTTAAAATCAAAATAAAAATTTACCTGTCAGCCCAAAAACTGAATAATCCACCTCTTCCAAAGGTTCAGCATTTCCCGGAGCCCTCAAGTCGCCTCTATTAATAAAGTCTGAGTCAGATTTATTGAACATGTTCATTGAGTACTTGTATTCAGCACCCACAACAAAGGCATCTCCAATAATAAAGTCCATTCCTATCAGAAAACCAAAGTCCACAGAGTTAGAAGTCACTTCCTCGTCTGTTGGATATCTGTAGCTACCGCTTTGCCGCCGAGGGTCTTGCCTATTGCTTGTACCACAGCAGTAATCATAGGTTCTATCAGTGTATTTTCTGTAAGTGTAGGCTACATGTCCACCACCGTAGGGTCGGAAGTTGCCAATAAAGGGGGAGTACTTAACAGAAAGACCATATCCATATTGATCAATCTCTTTGAAGAAATCATACGTCCACCATTGGTCTAAATAATAATTAGAGTAAAGGAAAGTTCCTTCCACAATCACTCCATGTGTGGTCATTGTTCCAACGCTGAAGCCTGCAGCACCATTTCCTTCAACGTTATCAGCGCTGTATTCAGAAATTCCAAGAACTCCGCCCATATACCATTTAGGCTTAGGCTTATGTTGTGGTTTCACCTGTTCAAGAGTCATTTTTTCTGATTGAACTTCTTTAACAGCCTCAATGATTTCTTCCTTCACAGATTCTAGGTCCTCTTTATCATGTCCTCTGTGCTTTCTTCTATCATCGTCTTCCACACGAACCACCTCCACTGTTTGTACGGGCTGTTCATACTTTCCGTAGACCGGGACTTGCGGGTGTTGTCCATGATGAGACTGATGCCCCTCAGGTTTTTGCCATCTATCGCCAAATAACCTATTTGCACGATCACGCTCGTCCTTCAACCGTGAAACCTCAAGCTTTTCAACAATCTTTTGCTCCGTATTGACTTCTGCTGCCTGACGAGCCTTTCTCAGTTGTTCTGCACGAGAGTCAGTGAGTGGAGAAGCTTCTACGTAAGTGGGCGGCTGTTGGAGAACTGAATCCGCTTTATTAACATTTGTGTTGGTATTTGAGTTAAGAATAACAACGCCTTGCGAAGGAGAGGCCGTTGTTTCCTCCTGCACCTGAACCACTTCACCATCACGAGTCCTTCTACGACTGTCATGGCCTCTCAACCGACCCCTATCATGATCGCCATCAGTATCAACATATTGAAGGTCTGGTAACTCATTTATATTCACTTCTTGTTCTTGCTGGGCCTGAGCAGAAATACTAGCCGCCATCAGCACTAAAAATATTCGGATCATAAGCATGGTTGTCCCCATTTCTATAAAACGTTTGAAACTCTAACAACGGCTTCTAATAGCAAGGGGTGTGCCGATTTTTGACCTCTCAATTAATTTGTAACTATTTGTAATTACTTGTATTTTAACCATGTAACAATTATATGACAAATAGATCAACAGCCCCAAATCCTCACAATTTTTTTTAAGGGCTTTTTAAAAAAATCTAACTAATTGATAATACTTATATTTTAAGATTTAATGCCCTATATAGAGAAGGCCGTCTAAGTTACTAACACCTATTGAAATAACTTCTTGAGCAAAACCCCAGCTTCTAGGCATGGGGACTGGAGCTCACTGGCCAGATATTTGGTGAGGAATTGAGTGTTGAAGGCCTAGTTTTAGGAAAGAAAATAATTGATTGGCAAAAGTCAGCTGCTGGGTGATAAGTACAAATGAAAAATTTGGCTCGAAAAGGCCAAACTTTGAAAACTGAACTGGTAAAATAAATGATTGATGGAGAAACGTGCCAACAGTTTTTACTAAAAATGGATTTAGATTCTTTTTCTACTCAGAGGAGGGAAACGAACCCATCCACCTTCATGTGGCCTATGGAGATGCTCTAGCTAAATTTTGGATAGAGCCCGACATTATCTTGGCTAGTAATATTGGATTGAAGTCACAAGAGATCCGACGAGCAAGAAAATTGATTGAAGAGCATAAATCTTTAATCACGCAGAAATGGAATGAGTATGAAGCCAGAAGAAAAAACCTTTAACTTTGTCGCAACTGAAATTGAGTTCAGTGAAGATGGCTTTACTCTGCAGTTGGCCGATGGGCGCACTCTTTTTACTCCTTATGATTTAGTCCCAAGTCTGTCTCGAGCTACAAAAGAGCAGCGTGAAAATGCCAAGCTTCTAGGTATGGGGACTGGAATTCATTGGCCAGATATTGACGAGGATTTGAGTGTTGAAGGCCTAGTTTTAGGAAAGAAAATAATTGATTGGCAAAAGCCAGCTGCTGGGTGATAAGTACAAATGAAAAATTTGGCTCGAAAAGGCCAAACTTTGAAAATTGAATAGATAATTTTTTAGAATTGAATTTTTAAGTGCCTCTGTGGCGGAATTGGTAGACGCGCCGGATTCAAAATCCGGTTCTGGCAACAGAGTGGGAGTTCGATTCTCCCCGGAGGCACCATTTGTCAAACTATTCGAACTATCACTGACAAAAAAATCACGAGAGTTGAGCTTTTCGCCCAACCCCCGTGTTATTTGGCTTTGACCAACAAAATAATGCACTTTCACTGAATCCACACCCAGTTCAACTTTATGCACCATCTGTTCAATCACTTGTGATTTCAGTTTTCGGATCATTGCTCTGAAATAACTTTTTCAAGGCCTCCCGAAACCGATCATAATCCTGGCATGTAGCGCGAGAAGTATTTCCAGAAGGTCACGAGAAAAGTGAATCCAAGTATTAGGATTAAAAGACCGACCAAAACCTCTTGAGAAGTGATGATTTTTTTGAAACTGAGTCCTGAAACTCTTGCCCTCTAAGTCTCTCCGTAAAAAACGCGAACCCCGGCCCCTTATCGGCCGCCAGGCCGACTTCTCCGACACAAGTTTTGCCACACAAGAGGCTTGTTACTGTCCTTTGCTGAACACTCCCGTACTGTCCAAGGCTCCATCAGCATACACGTCCCCAGTCTTTTTCAAGTTTTTCAACAGATCTTTGAGAACATGGCCGTCTGTATCTTTCGTCTCTGTGAGTTCATGGCTAACAACCATCATTGTATCTGGATCGACGGCGACATGGTATTTTCTCCAAGTTCTTCGTCCTTGTTTTCCATGGGTCCTCATTTTCCACTCGCCCTCGCCGTAGATCTTAAGTCCTGTGGAATCCACTACAATATCGAGATTTTGACCACGTTTTACGGGAACCTTTATCTTCAAATCACCGGCTCGTCGGGAAAGTCTTGTGTAGTGGGGAGCCTGCAAGCCAAGGTCCAAAAGCTCAATCATGCCTTCTAAAAAGCCCTGGGTCGCCCTGAGTGGTAATCGAAACAAAGACCTCAGCGTCAAAGCCAGTTGAATACATCCATCGCTATAGAGTTTTTGTCTTCCACGAGACTTCTGCCGCTGCTCATCTTCGTACCAACCTGAGATGACATCTTCGGCAAACCACAAAGTGATATTGCCCCGCTGAATAAGAGATTTATTGTATTGATTCCAGTTGCGAACTCGATAAGATGCTTTGCTCATAAGTGGGCGTCCTTGCCTATTTTTGTCTTTTAGCAAAACAATTCTAGCGCAGGTCGCCCCACTTATGTCTATCTCATTGGTTTTATTCCTCTATTTGCGCAACAAAGCCGTGAAATTATCTTAAGGGTATGAAATGATAGAACTTATAGGCACTACAAAAGATCAAATGGCGGATATCTGCATACAGGAATCATTAGAAGTCGTTACAAAAGAATATGATGGTGTTATTTCCTCTTATGTTTCAGGTAGCTATGCAAATGATTATGCTATTCCCACTTCAGATATCGATCTCTATCTTATTTTTAATCGAGATGTATCGAGAGAGGAATATGATGAGATTGAGGAGTTAGGTATAAAGCTGAAACTTGAAATTGATATGGACCTTATTCCAATATCCTTAGAGAAATTAAAAGAGATAGGTATTATTGGAATGAAAGACTTCTATCTCCATGTATGGGGAAATAAAGTTGATCATCAAATTCCAGAACCTTCTTTGGAAAATGAAATATACAGAGGTATGCATGGTGCCTATCTGAGAATGGAGTTAACTAGAAAAGAAAAACCTTATCAATATCCTCTTAACTACCCCAATAATGATGAGCTTAAAGGCTATGATTGGCGAGAAATGACCATTAAAGGAGTGGACAAAAAATCAATTAAAGAAATTGTTGTTCTAACAGGATGGATGGCTACAGGTCTGATTAATTGGAAGGCCAAAAAATTAGTCCCAACCAAAAAACATTGTCCTCAAATGTTTAAGGAATATATTGGTGGAGAAGTCGCCGATGCTTTTTCTGAAATTACAGAATACTGTAGAAATAAATTTCATTATCTCATTCCCGATAGTAAACAGGACTTTGATATCCTTAAATCTCTTTTGCCAAAGGTATTATTAATTGAAAATTACTTTTTAAAAGAATATCAAAATTTTCTTATTCATAATCTTAATAATGAAAATCCAATAAGGGTGAGAACTAGTATTATTAGACTTGGTGAGATTTTATACCCTAATATTTTTTCATTAGAGGCCTTAAAAAAGATAAATCCAATTGATGATAATCATGCTGAAAAGCGAGCTATATCAATTAAAGTATTAGAAACTAACAGTTAAAGGTATACCAATGCTGAAAGCAAAATGTCATTGTGGAGCTATTTTAATTAGAGTTAATAGAGAACCTGATTCTTTAACTTCATGCAATTGCTCATTATGCAAAAGGTATGGATCGCTTTGGGCCTACTTCACAAAAGAAGAAGTTGTCTTTGACTTTGAAAGAAAAAATGCTAAGGCCTACTTTCACGGTGATAGAAATATTGAATTTTTCCATTTGCTCAAATTGTAGTTCTGAAAGATAGATCTCTAATTTTATTTAGTTTTTTGAAATTTGGACCCTGACGGACTGTTGAAAGCTAGTTTTTGTTGTACCAGCCCAAACTTCAAGTAGCAAAGTGTCGCCGTTGTACAAGCTCTGAGCAAATGCACGAGGTATGTATATCCTGCCGGATCTATATTTAGATGTTTCCCCGCTGTAAAAATAGGGAAGCCCATTCTGATCAATATGAGCAATTGTGTAGCTGACCTTTTCTCGTTTTAGGTGTTGAAAATCAATCGAAACGACAGGATGGTTGTACTGTGTTCCACATTCTGGATAGTGGGCGGCGTCATTTGCATTTATTCTCATGTGTAGGTCCCAGCGGACCTTCGTGATTTTTAGAGGCTCTAAGAGCATCGTCTCCTCGAAACTACATTCATCGGGTTGCTCGGCGTAAGCAATACTTGCTAAGATCATTGTCAGCAATAAAATTAGTTTTTTCATAAATCCTCTCCTTTTGATGGCTGTTCTATAAAAAAATGGCTTGCATAGTACTCTTAAGTTTCTTCCATTGGTTGGTAACTTCCATTTTGTCACTGTCATGAAACTTCTTCACTTGAGGGGCCATAACCGTATAGTGAAAAATATAAAGAGCTTCAGGCTGATGAGAATATGCCGCCGCCATTCGCTCGGAGTGTTTTTTGTGATCGTCTATAAAAAATATGGCCTGATATTGAGGGGCTTTCATCTTTTTTAAAAGTAATTTAAGCATCACTCCTTTATGCTGGCCCGCTGTCATGTATAGACCATCCATGTAGGTGACAGGACGAGCTTTTCGTCCATCAATCAAAATGGCATCCTCATCCGACAGGCCCGACTCCTCAGGATTTTCAATATCGTAGGGTAAATAAATGCCAGCGACCCCTTTTGAATCAGCGATACAATTTTCTGGATCACTGAAGCTATAAGAGTTCCTCTTGAGTTGAGCCTCGGTGGCATTTCGGTAATCTGGACCACGTGATGTAAGTAAAAGGCTATCTCCAAGAGTTTGCAACCGAGTCACCCTTTCAGCCAATTTTTGCTCTGGTGTTCTCATGTTTGACAACGTGTGAAGAATGCCTTGAACTTTTAAAAGTCCGGGGAAATCTTTAGCTACTTTATAAAAATCGTCAGAATCCTCATCGGAAAGCAAAGATTCCTGCCACGTAAACCACGCATCTCCCCCCAAATCTTGATTTTGTGTCAGCAGTGTATTGTCGATATCAAATACAAGGAGTACATCCTCCTTCTTCCAGCTTGGATTGGCTTCGACCACTTCAATAATTTTTTTCTCGATATCGGTAAAATATGCCGTCTCAACATGCTCCACCAGTGCCGCATGAGAGTGAAACGTTACAAAAAGTGTTAAAAAGTAAATTATAGCTTTCATAAATTCTCCTAACGATAAGGACTACTTTAGAGTTTCAGTTAAAAAGTCATCAAAAAATTGAACTTTGCTCCCTTTCATACAGACATTGATTGGCTGAGAACCTTCGTCTTCCACAATAGCTCCGGCAACAAGAGGGTGGTAATGCTCTCTGTTCATTCCAAGAAAATTAAGGTCTGAGAAATTGGGCTTGAGATCATCCGTATATATATAAAACTGACGGGTTTTTTGGTCGTTCACTTTCAATCTTATTTCTTGCCATTCCGCACACATGCTTGTGTCCATAGCGACTCCAGCGGCCAGAGTGTCCCAGAAATAAAAGCGATCTTCTTCTAGCCAAATTTTAATAAATGGAAGGTTGAAATTCCATGCAACAAAGCCTCCCGCTAGGGAATCTTTTTCACCGGCTTCCTTCTTATAACGATCGACATATTCTTGAGAAATAGGAACCGAGTTTGTAGCATCTAAGGGAATCAGGGCAATATCTAAGCCGGATTCAAATACGATCTCTGCCGCCATAATGTCTGTCCAAATATTCCACTCGGCGGTTTGATTCAATAGGTGATCAATGGATGGATAGGGGTTGCTACCAATATTTCCTGGGACAAAAACATTTCCCCCCATAATCCAGACCCTTGAGATCTTATGCAGCAAATCTGGTCTCTTCTTGATAGCCATGGCGACATTTGAGAGTGGCCCCACAGCAATAATTTCTACGGCCTCATGTTTTTCAAGCTGTTCAATAATAAAATCTGCAGATTCCCATGTATTGTATTTCTCTTTTAGCTTTTCTTCATAGGTAATATCATCATAAGAAATCAAACCATTTAAAGTATTTGCACCTTTTCTCCAGTCATAGGGAAAAGTAAAATAACCATCAAGAGGCTCAGTAGCACCACAATGCACTGGAATATCTTGATCTGTTTCTGAAATCTCCATCAACTCTGAAACGACAGGTTCAACGAAAGAGCAATGTGCCTCACCAGAACCAGGCACAGTCACACCTATAATATCCAATCTTTGGGCCTTGAGAAGGTAGAGTAAGGCGAACCAGTCATCCATGGCCAAGTCTGTGTCATAAATGACTTTTCTTTTGTTAGATCCGCTCATTTTTTCCGTCGCATTTGCAGTCAAAGAATGAGTCAATAAAATCAAAATAGTGCAGTTTAAAAAAAACTTAAAGAAATTCATTGTCAATTCTCCATCAAAATAAATTATTCATGATTGTTCTTAGTTATATTTAAAAGTCACAGTAGCTGGGTGGTTGCAAATCTAACAAACTCTCGCCACACATTAGGTTTGCAAAATTTATGGACTCTTCAAAACTTTGCTCCATGCAGCGAATATCGGGGCTGTGGTTTTCGCAGTACAATTTAATAAACCGACTACTCCGTTTTTTCGCAGACTCTAGGTGCAAGTTAAAATCCGTTTGAGGGCCAACCACATCTTTAACTTTTGAGTATGATTCGCCATCGTAAAAAGTAAATTTCCAAGTAAATCCTCGGGTATTGGGGAAAGGCTCACCAATTATAGACTGAATCTCATTGGCCTTGACTCCAAAATCGGCGGCATGACAGCCCATGCAACTTGAGAATGCATTATCCGAAGCCCCGTTCAAAAGTGCATGAGGACCACTTTCTATAAATACCTCTTCGCCATTTTCATCGAGAACCATGTGATTTGATTTGGCTCCCGGAAAAATTTTTGAATATTCAGGCTCAAACCCGGTTTGCACTCCCATCGGCTTTAAATGAGTCAGTGGCTCAGGGATGGACTTGTCGCCCGCGAGATGATTTTGGTAGTTGGGGTCAAAAGTGTAGACCAACATTACCCAATAATCCGCGTCGCTCCTCGTGCCCTTTAGTGAGGGATGAGAGTCTTTGAGTGAAACCGCTATTTGTACGAGAGGCAGCTCTCTGAGTTTTCTTTTTTTCGAGGCCCAAGTTTCTGCTACAAAATCTTTCCAGTAATAGGCCCCATTGAACGGGCCATAATCTCTCCAGTTAGGCATAGTATTAAAGTGGAGTTTAAAAGAGACAAAACCGTCAGGAGTCTCATAGGCAGCGTAATTGGGAGGAAATATTGGGGCCTGTTCAGATCCAAAAACATTTTTATAGCTATCACACACGGGTTTGTTAAATAGTGGAACTCCCCAGCCCAAAGGTCGCTCAACCCATGACAATTCTTCGGTGAAAAAATTAAAATTTTCATCAACTCCGTACACCGGGTTAGGCCGTAAAGGCAACTCACTCAGCAAACCATGGACGGCCGTTCTTCCATTTGGGCCATCAGAGACCCAAGGGGCTGAACACCAAGTCCTCAAACCATTGTCCCTAAAGTGACTGTCGAAGTCATTTTTGTTATCAGCGTCAAACCAGCCCTCCATAATATAAGAAAGGATAATTTCTGAAAAGTGTTTAGCATCATCAAGTTTTCGCAGATCAAGACCTTGGTTTCTCCATGGCAACTTAGAATCTAAACTCTTCGCCGCCTTTGTGTACTCAAAATTTCCTTTCCAAGGGGTGAGCGGAGAATTAGGGTTTGCTAAATTGTATTTCTCAACTTCTAAAAGACCATTCTTATCGAAATTTCCGTAGGCATTTTCAAGTACATATTGAATGCTATCAGTTCCACTAAAATCCCTTGGTGCGTTGTTTTCCGGCTCTGATGCGAAGACCTGAAAGCCAATGAGTGAAAGCATCGTTAACAGTATAATTCTAAAAAGCATTTACCCATCTCCCTTTTTAATTGAGTGGAACCCTACACCAACCGCTTTCAAATAAAAAATAGATATATTGACTGATATACATTCCCTGGATATATAGATTCGTCATGAAAAACGATCTAGAACTCAATCATTTAAAATACTTCTATTACACCGTTCTCGAAGGTGGGGTGGCACAAGCCGCTAACAGACTGAGTGTTCAACAACCGGTTGTAAGTAAGATGTTAAAAACTCTCGAAGAGAACTTGGGTAAGCCACTTTTCTGGAAAAAGGGACGAAACAAAAGCCTGACAGATTATGGGCAATTGATATTCCGTCATGCCCAAGTCGTTTTTGATGAGCTAGACAGAATTCAACATATTTCCGACAATCCAAAGCACATAAAGGGTGTTTTTAACATTGGAGCAGCCGAGCCAATTGTTAATTATTTATTTTCTCCAGTTTTTTCTAAGATTCTCACCGAGTTCCCCAATTTAAACAATAACGTATATACAACGACTCAAACTCAATTGCTTAATATGATTTCGAATGGCCAATTAGATCTGGGCTGCTTCTTCTATGCTCCGAATTTTCCAAAAGACTTAGAAATCGTAAAACAAATTCCTTTCCGTTTTAAGTTAGTGGTGAAAAAGACTGAATCCAAGAACAAAGATGTCATTCAGTCTTTTATTGGTTCAAGAGAGGTCGATGATTTATCCACTCATAAATTTCCCACTGTGCAACTCATGAGAAAAACCCATCCCAAAACTAGAATCATATTTTCATCGAATAGCATCAGTCTCCATAAGCAGTTGGTAAAAGATGGGAAAGGTGTTTCCATTATGCCTGAGTTCATGGTTCGTAATGAATTATCTAAAAATCAATTTGTTGATCTCTACCCAAAAAAGAAATTCATTTGGGATTTGATGGTCATCAAAAGAAAATCGAGTCATCTTAATTTAATAGAAGATTCATTTATCAATCACCTGGTAGTGCAGGGAGGCATCAATGACTAACAATCAAGAGTTGAGCACATTTTCCGCGCTTGGATAAAAATGGTGGACCCTTCGATGGTCAGCGCGGAGAATGTCCTCAAATTTCAATTTACAATGGAATCAATAGTTTACATCAAAAATCCAATCTTGAATGAAGATGTCCTCAGGCAAAAATACTTGGTTGAAAGACTCTCAATTCGCCAAATTGCAGGGGAGTTGGTGTCCTCAAAAGCGACGATCAGTAAGTATCTCCATCGATATGGAATTAAGGTGAAGAAGCGAGGAACTAAAGAATTGGCGCCACCTAATCCAGCTTATGGAGAGAGAAGGTATGGGAATCGTGTCGTTAAAAATCATGAGGAACAAAAAGTGATATCACTAATTTTAAATCTTCATGAGGCTGGCTATTCATTTCGAGCTATCGCTAGGACTTTGAATGAATCGGGGGTACAGACTAGAAAAAGATCGAGCCGATGGCATCATTGGGTCGTTGCCGAAATTGTAAAACGCAATAGGAAATAATGTTTAGAGTTCAATCAGCACGGTGGGCAAATTTTTTTCGATTACCAGATGAACTGAGCTGCTGATTGAACAGCCATTGGACTAAATCCTCGGCCGGCGCGCTATGGGGATAGAATGATTTGAATAAGTACGTCGTTTTGCCTGTCGGCAGTATGATTTTCGTAAATTTTAATTTTTTCGAGATCAATTTCTCTCCTTGTTAAGGCTTGTTGATCAGATCCCTGACGATTTATAGTACTTAGAGCAAACGAGTGCCTCACGCCCGGTCTGGTTCGTTGGAAAATTTAAGTTTTTCTGGATCTAGCTATGCAGTACTGTAAAAAGGACTGAGTTGATGCCTGGCCTCCAGCACTCCATTTTGGCAATGAGGACACTTATCTGCATCGACACCAGTAATCCGCTTCAGTAGGTCTTTCCACGTCTCTTCCCGAACTTCTGGCGTCTCAATACCTAGAAGATCTCGGATCAATTTTATTCGGTCTTTTTTATAGCGGCTTCCGAACAACCCAAAATGCCGGATTCTTGTGAACTTGAGTGGAAGGACGTGAAGTAAAAACCTTCTCATAAATTCCTTTACATGAAGAACCATGGTTTTCTTCTTTGATGGGTCCTTAGGGTCCCGATATTTAAAATAAATGTTTTCCCCCTCCAACTTTAAAAGTCGATAGTTGGAGATGGCAATTCGATGGGTATATTGCCCCAAGTATTTGATAACGGCTTCGGGCCCTACAAATGGTGGCTTTGAATAAACAACGAACTCTTTAGATGCACAGCCAATGAGAAGATCATCAAAAATTCCAGGATGAATGAGCTGTTCGATTGAGCCAAAGAACTTCAATTGACTGTGGTCATTGGCCTCGCGGACGAGTTGTAAGAACTTTCCGCGAAAGACTTGCGATAGTATTTTGACTGGCAAGAAAAAACTCTCATGCCCCTTAACCCATTTATTTGTCTCAGTAAGGCCTCCACCTGGGACGATAAAATGAACATGGGGATGATCAATGAGAGTTTGGTTCCAGGTATGGAGAACCCCAATACAGCCAATATTTACTTTGAGTCGGTCTTTTGCTACCTGCTTCAACGTTTCACTGGAGGCCTTGAATAAAATATCGTACATAACCTTTTTATTCTGTAAAACAAGAGCTCTCAGCTCGCTTGGCAAGGTGAACACCACGTGGAAGTAGGGGCATTCAAGTAGCTCCTCGCACCTCTTTTCAACCCATTGATTCCGCTTTGTGAAGCCACACTTCGAGCAATGCCTATTGCGGCAAGAGTTGTAAGCATTCTTTTTGAAGTCGCAAGATCCACACTGGAGAAGGTGCCCTCCAAGTGCACCTGTTCTACAGTTTTTAATAGCTTGTACAACTTTCCAATGTTCGGGAGGAAGGCTCCCGAGCATTGAATCGAATTTTTCAAAAATATCAGCGATCTCTAAGGATGGCTTTTCATAATCTTCCATTATGACACCTCCTCTTCATCGGCTTTTAGAAGCTCTCCGAGAGGATCAGCACCTTGGATCGACTGGATATCGGCAACATGAGTGTAACGGGCCGTGTTTTTAATATTTGAATGGCCAAGCAAAAATTGAACGTGCCTGAGATTGACGTTTCTCTCTAAAAGATGAGTGGCAAAGGAGTGCCTGAGAAGATGAGGGTAAACTTTTTTTTAACTCCAGCAAGTTCCGCAGACTTGCGGACCATATAGCCTATCGCAGTGTGGCTCAAACTTTTAGCGTGTGTACCGCTATGTGAGTTTTTTTTCGGCATGAAAAGATAGTCTGACTTGATGGGATTTCTGAGTCTCAGATCTCTCCAGTATCTCCTCAAGTAAGTTAATGCCATCGGAGTCAGTTGAGCCTGGCGATCAATTCCTCCTTTTCCATCTCGAATATAAATAACCATCCGGTCACTATCAATATCTTTGACCTTGAGGTTTGGACTTCGCCCTGCCTGAGGCCTGCTGAGTAAGTTAACATCAGCACAGCTTTGTGAAGTGGGCTCTTGACGACTTTAATCATGTTTGCCACTTCGGTTTCGCTAAGAACCTGAGGCATTCTCCTTGGTGCACGCATTCGAGGAAGAGCGTCGTCATACCAGTGTCTTCCCAAAATATTTTTATAAAAGAACCGAATTGCTGAGATCATTCGGTTCACTGAATTTGGGGACATCTTTCTGTCGGCAACCAAATGCCTTTGAAACTCTTTGATATCTGGTAAATCCAGCTCATCGGCTCTCTTCTTGTGGTAGTTGCAAAACGAACGCATTGTCGATAGGTATGCTCGTTTTGTGGCTTCCTTTAAACCACGCACTTCCATTTCTTCTATAAGTTTTTTCTTAAAATCAGTTGCCATAATATTTCCTCCTGTAAGTTTAGGGTTCAACTGGAACTCCAGGATAAAAAATATTATGGGGACTTTTGATGGGCAGAAAGTTCCTAGGACTTCGGGCCAACGAGAGCTAACTTCTATGACGGGAAAGCCGCCTGGGATCTAGGCCGCAGGCATTTAGTCCATTGGCAATTATTTCTTCTTAGGTTTGGTTTTCAAAACCTTTTCCATACTTTTCGGATTAAGCTTTTTTAGATCTGCAAACGAAACTTTTGCCTCAACTTGTTCGCCGGCTCGTACTTTCCTTTTTGTTACTGACTTACGAGGAACTTTGAGAGGTTTTTCGCCCGAATTGTCAATTACAGCATAATCGTCGGTGTACTCAATCAGCTTGCCTTTTATACTTATAGCCTCAGCATTTACCCTGAAGGGTAAACCCGTGAGTAACACCAGAGACATGACAAGAACCAGTTTATCGAACTGTGCCATTAGACCCACCGTTTCTATTGTCTTCTGTTCTTCTGCAAGTGAAACGTTTGGCTTCATCATTTAATCTCGCGATATAAATAAGAAGAACATTCTTTGCATCTATACAGGCGTTCTGTAGTCGTTGACTTTCATCCGTTCTGATTTGTCCCATGCCCGTTCGAGGCGAGGACACAGTAAATTCTAAGGGGCCAACCGAATAGTTTCCGAGGACGCTGTGTTGACATGAAATTGTTCCCGCGCATGTTGTAACCCAGTGAGAATCTCCTGTTGCTCTTGCCGAATTTGACAACTCTCCGCCTGAACTCCATTGGCAATCACTGGCATTCGCTACCAAAGCCATTTCCTTGGTTTCCCGCTGAACGTAGTCGACATATGCCCGCTCTAAGTCGCTACCAGAAAAGGAGTTTTGTCTTTCAGGTGCATCAATGAAAATACGAGTTTGTAACGAGTCGCAAGTAACACCAACAGGACTGTAGTCAGATGAATAAGACGGGGTACAAAATAAAAATATTGATATTATAGATATTTTTTTCATAATTTTATTAAAGCATATTTTGACTAAAAAAAAAGTTAAATTGGGGGAGGTACGAAAATCAAAGTCAAAACTGGTCTAAGAATTTTTACTATCTCTACTTCCTTTCTGGCCTTAAGTATTGGTTACGAGTACTGGCGTGTCGGAAGTTTTACGGACTCATTGTACAGCAACAATCGTGAATTCAACAATACTGCCAACGAGCTGTCTAAACTTAAAGCCCGTTTCACTACCACTCCAGCCTCATCTGTTGATATTCTTGGTGCAAGAATCGAAGTAAATGATTACGAACTTCGAAAGGTAATGATTGGCCTGGTTAAAAAAGGAAATACTATAGAATCATTCCTTGGTCATTCAGTCTTGAGGCTTGTGTACTGTGAGACTGCTTCTTGTGCCTCAACAATTCTCGATATAACTTTTTCTCCAGAGGCGGATGGGTATGATCCTAAAGATGCGCTTGGGATCGTGAAAGCTTTTCTTGGCTTTTTCGATTCAACGATTAAAAGTTTCACTACTCAAGACTTTAGCCACAATATGAAAAGCCAAGGAAGAGAGATATTATGGTATGAGATCGACAACAAACATTACCAAAATGAACAATTCCAAAAAACTTTAATTCGCTTTTACAGAAATGGTGCTGGGCGATGGTACCATGCCCACAACTCTTGTTCCCACATTATCAGACGAATTCTAAGAGCCTCCAAGATAAATATTGGAGGCTCTCAGACTTCAATATTTGCCTACACCCCTTATGATTTGGTTACAAATTTCGAAGCTTGGAAATCGACCAAAAAGGTTGAGTAGGCTGCATTAGCAATGGACCTTCTGAAAAAGCGTATTAATACGTTCCCGCCACTTAAGTCGTCATAAAAAGCGGCATTTTTTTTTGAAAGAAGTCATGGAATGAACCCACCCCTTTTAACCTTCAATTATCGGCATCTAGGTGCCAGAATTGTTGATCTTAAAAACACAATTCAAAAGGAAAAAGGGGGAGTTCATGCAAGACATTAAAACAGTAGGAATCGATTTGGCAAAGAATGTTTTTTATATCCACGGAGTCAATGAGAGAGGAAAAACCGTACTCAAAAAGAAGTTAAAAAGAGCACAGATTCTTCCATTTTTTGCCAATCTCAAGCCTTGTCTGATTGGTATGGAATCAGGAGCGGGAGCCCACTATTGGGCCAGAGAGTTTATTAAACAAGGTCATGATGCTCGTATTATGGCGGCTCAATTTGTTAAACCCTATGTCAAAAATGACAAGACAGATGCTAATGACGCCGAGGCCATATGCGAAGCTGTCTTGAGACCCAACATGAGATTTGTTGGAGTTAAAGCTATCGCTCAACAAGACATCCAATCTGTTCACCGTATTCGCCAAAGGTTGGTTGGAGCCAGACGGGCTCTTGCCTGTGAGATCCGAGGACTACTCGGCGAATATGGTCTGGTCATTCCAACAGGTATTCGAAAAATTCCTAAAGAATTGCCTGGCATCTTGGCTGACGATGACAACCAACTCACATCATTTACCAGAATACTTTTGCAAGACCTCCTTACTGAGCTGAGTTTTTTAACTGAGAAAATTAATAAATATAACAAGTATATCAGCCTGATCTGTAAGAATGATGAGATTGCCCAAAAACTCACAACAATTCCTGGTGTTGGTGAGTTGGCAGCCACAGCGATTATTGCCAGTGTTTCAGACCCTAAGTTGTTTAAAAATGGAAGAGAGTTTGCAGCTTATCTGGGGCTTGTTCCAAAACAAAGATCTAGTGGTGGAAAGATGACCTATTTAGGTATTAGTAAACGAGGTGATAAATATATTCGCACACTATTAATCCACGGTGCTCGAGTTTTGGTAGCTTATGCTGACAAACCCGATATACGGAGAGTTGATCGTTCAGACTGGATAAATAAAGTAAAAGACAGGCGAGGTTATTGTAAAGCGGCCGTGGCACTAGCAAACAAAACGGCTCGAATTGCTTGGGCTGTGATGGATAAAAATGAAGTTTATAAGCCAACAGCGGCTTAAATAAAAGGTACAAAGAATTTTTATAAAAACATATCATTGAGAGCGAAGGTTAAAATTGAATTGATGGCGATATAGGTAGGACCGGACTTCCATGAAGCTATAGTTTGGGAGGGCACATCGCGATGCCGTAGAAGTCTTTAGCAATGGAGGTCGCAAATTCCATCGGGGCCAGGGGTAAAAAATATCTACCTCATCAACAGGCCGGATATATCCCTGCATCCAACTTTTATACCGACGTCGAGGAAATAAAATTTTTGTTTTCAATGCGGGGTGGGTTCATATATCCCAATATTCAAACCATTTCAAGCAGATAGAAAAGTTTGACAAATATGTATAAATAATGCATATTATTTATATGCCGACGATCTTGCTTTTGGCCAACATGATTAAAATTACCATCAACCCAAATGACAAGCATCGGTTTCCCCATGTGCATATCATTCATGCGGAAAAATCGGCTCTGGTGAGGCTTGATGATTTTGAGATTTTAGAGAACTCGGGCTTTTCAGAAAAAACTTTGAAGAAGGTGATTGCAGTTTTGAAAGATGAGCATGAACTTTTAATGGATGCATGGAGTGAATACAATGGCTAAGAAAAATACAAAAATAACTTACTCAAAATCAGATGGGCTAGAGAACAGTGACTTTT
>JAUILT010000139.1 GCA_030432925.1 Bdellovibrionia bacterium
GGCCGTTCACGGAACGTCGTCTTTGTCTGTATCGGAGTTGGAAGGTCGCGTCGGAAAATTCTTTTTGGCAGTTTTTGCAGCGATAGCGTTGAATGCGGGGTTTAAAGTTGGTCCGTGAAAAGAATCCATTTCGGACATGATGGCTACTGGAGCTGCTACATTGAGGGCATTTTCGCTTCATATCCAGAAAGTAAGCAAACCACTTGCCAGGTTCACTAGTTAAGGACAAGGAACCGCAATTAAAGGGACCAGTTTTTAATTTGTAAAGAGGTTTTTTCAAATTGAGACACTCTATTTAAGATTTTTTCAAGACTGTTGCAAAGAGTCGCAACAGTCTCGCAATATTCCCAAATTCCTGTGAAAGTTCGGCATTTTCTCTCAATCTTTACCGACCATAGTCCGAGAAACAAAGGGTAGGGAGAACAGTTAATGACACGATTCCTCATAGCATCGTTTGTAGTTACTTTTTGTCTTTTGTCCTCTCCCCAAAAGGGGTGGTCCCAGTCGGCCTATAAGCAGGGGGAGCTTATTGTTAAGCTCAAAAGTTCAAAGGGCTCAATAGCTCGTCAAACATTTGTGGGCAAGGTGCAGTCTGAGAAAGGTCTCAACTTAAGAAAAGCTTGGGGAAAAATGGGTATGTACCATTTTTCTGTTAAACCGGGGCAAAGCCTACAAGCGAAAATTGAGGAGCTCAATTTAGACCCTGATGTTGAGTATGCGGAGCCCAACTACTTACTACAGAAAACAGATGCCGTTGGAATTCTTGAGGAGTTCAGTCCAGAAGATATTTTGGCGATTGTCGAATCTGAGGGAGTGGAGGCTCTCGGAGTGGATGAGAGTGTCCAGCAAGCATGGGCTTTTCAAGCCTATTCTAACAATAGTAATGGGGTCGGTGCTATGGCTGTTGATAGTCGGCCTATTGTGGCGGTGATTGATACAGGTCTTGATTTAAACCATCAAGTATTTCAGAACACGAACTCTATTTGGACAAACTCTGGTGAAATTGCTGGAAATGGTATAGACGATGATGGCAATGGCTATATAGACGATGTTAATGGTTGGAACTTTGTCGACAACTCTGGGTCCATATATGATGACGATGATCATGGGACTCATGTTTCTGGGATTATTTTGAATGTAGATCAGAGTATTCATGTCAATCCAGCGACCCTTGTTCCAGCAAAAATCCGAATTATGCCATTGAAGTTTCTCAATGGGTCTGGCGTTGGTTCCACATCAGATGCCGTTCAGGCTATTTATTATGCTGTTAACAATGGCGCCAAGGTATTGAATAATTCTTGGGGAGGCTACTCCTACTCTGCAGCACTTCATGAGGCTGTGACTTTTGCATACAACAATGGAGTGACATTTATTGCAGCTGCAGGAAATGATGGCTCCAACAATGATAGTCGCCCTCTCTACCCTGCCAGCTACGATGTTCCTAATATAATAGCTGTGGCAGCAACCTATGACTCTTTCAACCTCACTTCGTTTTCTAATTATGGAAACTCTTCTGTGGACCTGGGAGCTTGGGGGTATTTTATTAATAGCACTATTCCTGATGGGGCTTTTGGAAGCTCTTCGGGGACATCTATGTCAGCTCCATTTGTTGCTGGTACGGCCATTCAAATGATCGTTCAGTCACCCAATATGTTAGGATATCAGGTCAAGCAGATTATTAATGAGCAAACGGAGTATCATTCAGTTTTGGATGGAAAAGTGTACACAAAAGGCCGTTTGCACCCAACGAACTCGATTAATTATGCTTCGGGAGCCTCTGTAGATAGCACCCAACCTGACTATTCTACCAGTTATGCTGGAAATCGAGAACTAGCTTCTTCACTAGCTGGTGGCGGTGGTTGTGGAATGGTGAGTGAGATTGTATCCAATTATAAAGGGCCCGGTAGCGGTGGACGACCAGGAGGAGGGGGATGGCCTGTTGGCAACCTCCCTGGACCTAAGGCTTGGTATATATTATTGGTTGTGGGTATTCTTTTATTGCCAGTAGCTATAGCATTGCATTTACGTAATAAGGCTCCAGAAAATAAGCGTCGTCATGAGCGGTTCATCATTAACAGTGGTGTGCGTGTTCAAGTGGGAGAGAAGGAGCTGGTTGGTTCCGTGAGTACTATTTCATTGGGAGGAGTGCAACTCAACACTGAGGAGCTGCTTGAAAATGGTGGAATTGTTACTATGACCATTCAGAGTCCAACGGGCGAGGAGCAGATTCAGGTCAATGGGCAGATTGTCTGGCGTGAAGAAAAGAAAGCCTACGGCGTTGCCTTTCAAGATGCCCCGTTAAGTGCTCTTGATAGAATCTCCTTGTGGACACAAGGTCTCAAAAAATCCAGCTAGGAAGAGAGCAATTGCTCTCTTAAAACTGGCCCCCTTAATTGTGGATATGATCCTCTAAGTTTCTGAAAGTAGAGAGTATTTTAGTATATTTTGAGTGTGGCTTGAATTTTTTGCTAGTGCACAAACGGTAGAAGCCGTTAGCGTCCGCAATTAAGGGGACCAGTTTATGCTCTCTTCTAAAAACTGAAGCGCCCTCGGAACATGATGTCCTCTTTAACGATGCCCCGATGGTCATCATCAAACCATACGGAGGTGATCATGTTTTCTACCCCTAGAGCCATGGTGTCTGTCATTTGGTAGAGGAGCCCCACTTGGAAAAACGGCCCCAGAGACGTAGTATCATCACCACTGGTGGCATCAATATTAACAATAGCAATTCCAGGGGTTATATAAAGATCCCAGGCACGACGGTGGAAGTGAGGCCTTACAAAGGCGCCAAACATAAAAATACCATGAGCACCTCTTGTTGTTGTTGTGTCTTTTTTGTAAAAACGAGTGAGACCACCAATTCCATAGGTTCGGTCAGCGCCATACTCATAGTCTGCTCCCAGGGAAAAGCCTCCCTCAGTGAATCCTGCAGAGATCCAAGCTGAATTTTCATACTTTGAAAATGTGGACTCGCTGTAATCGGCCAAGGCCATGATTGGAGCCAGAAAAATAACACTCAACAACAAAGTTGGCTTCTTCATAAAGGGATCCTCCGAATTCTTATACTTATCCGGAAAATTCAAACCGGATCAGTATAAGACTACTGAGTTCAGAAGAAAAAGCAACAGTTGTCGCAGGTACCCAAAACACAGAAAGAAGCCCCTTATTGACGAACCTCTCAGGCCTGGCCAGGCCTCATTACTTTGGATATACTGCCAACCTATGCAATCACAAATAAATAAAACTGTTTTTCTTTTGTCGTCGGCTTTGATCGTCTTTATTACTGCTTTTGCTTCAATCTTTCCAGGTTCGGCTCGTTTATTTTTTGACTTTATTGAGAGCTTTTTGAGAGAAAATACCAGCTGGATATATGTGGTATTTGTAGGCACGATCTTATTTTTTTCTTTTTGGCTAATGTTGAGTCGCCTCGGAGATATTAAACTGGGTCTGGACCACACAGAGCCTGAGTATAGTTATGCCTCCTGGTTTGCCATGTTGTTTTCTGCTGGAATGGGAATTGGTTTACTGTTCTTTGGGGTGGCTGAACCTGTTATGCACTTTGCAACTCCACCCGTGGGTGAGCCTCAGTCTATGGAAAGTGCTAAAGAGGCATTAAAAATTACCTTCTTTCATTGGGGACTTCATGCCTGGGCCATTTATGCGGTTTTTGCTATTATCCTCGCTTATTTTTCTTATCGAAAAAATCAACCCTTATTGCCTCGCTCTGCTTTTTATCCGTTCATCGGTGAGAAAATCCATGGGCCCATTGGAGATCTGGTGGATACCAGTTGTGTGATTGGCACTCTATTTGGAGTGGCAACTTCTTTGGGTTTTGGTGTGACGCAGGTGAATGCTGGCTTGAACTACTTATTTGAAGTGCCTGTGGGAGTTGGAGTTCAGGTGGGGTTGATTATCGGGATTACTGCATTAGCCACAATCTCTGTAGTTCTTGGGTTGGATGGGGGCATTAAGAAGCTATCTCATGTGAATATGGTTCTAGCAGTATCCTTACTACTCACTATTTTGTTTTTGGGTCATACGGTAGAGTTGCTTCAAACCTACGTGCAAAATACGGGAGCTTATTTAAGCGATATTGTTTACAAAACTTTTAATATGTACGCTTATGAAAAAAAAGAAGACTGGATGGGGGGATGGACTTTGCTGTATTGGGGGTGGTGGGTTTCTTGGGCTCCTTTTGTAGGAATGTTTATTGCTCGTATTTCCAAGGGTCGAACTATCCGTGAGTTTATTATTGGTGTCCTGTTTGTTCCGTCGGGATTCACTTTTTTGTGGATGACAGTTTTTGGAAACTCAGCCATTGACTTAGTCCTCTCAGGGGCTGCTCCTGGGTTTGCTGAAGTGGTGACCACAAATACACCTGTGGCTTTGTTTCAGTTTCTAGAAAGCTTTCCCATGGCTTGGCTTCTTTCCATATTGAGCGTGTGTCTTGTTATTACATTTTTTGTTAGCTCTTCAGATTCTGGCTCTCTTGTGATTGATACTCTGACATCCGGTGGAGCTATGGAGCCCCCCGTTTGGCAACGTATTTACTGGGCTGTGGCTGAAGGAGTGGTAGCTGCCGCACTCTTACTCTCAGGGGGGCTTGGGGCTTTACAGACAATGACCATTGCCTCGGCTTTTCCAATGATTCTCATGATTTCAATCGGTTGTCTTGGTTTATTAAAATCTCTCAAAGCAGATTACTTGCTTTTGAGTTCAGTACAGCACTATTCAAGCAGTGCTAACTTTGCTCCAGTGAAGGTTCTTTGGAAGGATCGACTTAAATCTATGGTGTCTTTACCTAATGAGAGTCAGGTAGAGACCTTTCTTGAAAGCATAGCATATCCTGCACTAGAAGAACTCAGCCAAGAATTGCGAAGGAATGGCCTTGATGTTCGTGTTTTTAAGAAGAGCTTTGGTAGTGTTGGACTATTAATTATGAAAAATGACGTGGAGGACTTTGTTTATAGAATTCAATCCATTGCTTACAGTTGCCCTCCTTACGTCGTTACAGAGCAAGACATTTATTATCGAGCTGATGTTTTTCTTAGGCAGGGGGGACAGGGCTATGACATTTATGGGTACTCCAAAGAGGAAGTCATTGGGGATGCTCTGACTCAGTATGAAAAACATTTACACTTTCTTCACGTAGCTAACTTTGAGCAAGCCAATACCTGAACGAAACTGGTCCCCTTAATTGCGGATGCTAATAGCTTCTACCTTTTATTGACTAACAAGAATTTCAAGCCACACTCAAAAGACACTAAAATGCTCTCTACTTTCAAAAACTTAGAGAATCATATCCACAATTAAGGGGACCATTTAATACCTGAACGAAACTGGTCCCCTTAATTGCGGATGCTAATAGCTTCTACCTTTTATTGACTAACAAGAATTTCAAGCCACACTCAAAAGACACTAAAATGCTCTCTACTTT
>JAUILT010000033.1 GCA_030432925.1 Bdellovibrionia bacterium
TCTCCCTCCGCCATATAATGTATTGCATTATATAAAATATCATAGGGATTCTAGTGAGTTACGAGTCACCTCAAGGTCAAAATAAAAGCTACTACAAGAGAAAGAGATTCAAACTAAAGAGCCTTCAAAGAAAGGTTCATATTCGAACTTTTAGTAATTTCTATTCGAACTCAGTTCGAATAAAGCTTTCTATAGTGTCCGCTTTAATTTTCTCAGCTGTCTCTTGCGCAAGCACTTCAACTATTCAGCCGAAGAGAGATCAAATCTCCACACTTTTGTTAAAGCTAAATAATGTTACGGAGGCCTCAGCTTTTCCATGGATCAAATATAGAAACTTGCCTTTCAGGCAACACCAAAAACATAAAAAGCGATATTACAAATCAATTTGCAAAGAATTTCACAAACAAGGAAGCGGTCGTTTCTACAGAATAAGATATAAATCATTGGACGGCTTAAATGTAGAAGGAGTCGTCGGCTTTCCTAAAAATTTTGATTCACAAAAAAAGTATCCAGTAGTTTTACTAAACCATGGAAACTGGGAAGAAGGGGGGCGTTTTACTTCTTTTATATAAACTCCATAGATAGAGTTTGGACAAATAAAGGGTATATTGTCTTTTATCCTCAGCTTCGCGGTATTGGTGGGAGTGACGTGCTGGATGTTCTTGCTTTGCTAGAACTTATAAGGAGCTATAAATTTATAGACAAACAGAATGTCTTTCTAGCAGGTCAATCAAGGGGAGGAATGATGACCTACCTTGCTATCAAACATGGAGCTAAAGTTAATGCAGCTATCGTTATGTGTGGCCTCACCGACCTTGTTGATTTAGATAAAGTAAACAATGCAAAAACTATTGTGAAGGAAACAATTGGTACCTCAAACTTTGAAAAAGCCTTAAAAGATCGTCTGCATTTTTTTGTCTCCCTCCAAAAAGAATGGAAACACATAATAGCTGAGATAACTCATTCTACTTGTGATAGAGCGATCTGAGTATTTATGTGCGGTCATGTGTTTTTTCCCAAAGCAGGAACTCTGCGGGTGCTACTAAAAATTTTACGTCATCTTGACAAAGTGCCCTTACTGATTGCTTTCCAAATGCTTTATAACCACGGCTTTTATACCAATTTTTTACTCGCTCTTTACCGAGATGTCTCCAACCTACTGGGACAAGAAGCTCAAATTTGATACTTTCAACGCTCAGTTCACGAGAAATTTTCTCAACTTCAGCAACCAGAAGAGACCCAATCCCTCTTTCTCGAAAATGAGGGAGTACCGCAAGCTGTTCAAACCGAACCACGCTATCTTGAATAGTTAGGTAAATTGTTCCGGCCAATTCTTTACCAACGTAAGCTAATATCGTTTGACCTTTTTTTTGCTTAAAAATGAACTCATTTCGAGTGATACGTTTTTTATCTGATCGCCAGATTCCCTCTTCTGCTTTTGAATAAACAGAATTGATGAGCTCACAGACCGGTTCTAGCGGATCTAGTTGAGACCATTTCCTTAACAGAACGGTATCTCCATGCCGACGGCTAAGATGATGCACATGTTCAAGCTCAAGCGGCATGAGGGATGACTCCCATTCGGATGAGTTGATTGCATGTATTAAGAAAAGTCTGAATGCTAACATTATGCCTCTTTAAAACCTCCCCCATATTTTGAAATGGACTTCTCCCTCCATGAAATAGAATATCCGCAATGAGCGGCGTTATTTCACCGCAAATTAGTTGACCCCCCGATGTCGAGTATAAAACAAAATGAGGCTTTCTCTCGATTTCATCTCCATTTAATCGATATTCATAAAGTTGAACGGAGTATGTGCTGGCAGCATTCTTTTTTATATATTTTTGATCTACTATGAAGCTTGGTTCTTTTGTTTTGGAAAGTGTTTTAAAAAGACTCAAGAGAAATTCATTTCTGACAACACCTTCTAAAGCAGTTCCTTCTTTCCAAATATTGTTTTTAATAAACTCATAAAAAGCTTGTTCTATACAAAGACCTTCGCCAATAAAGGGTACTTCATGATATTTTTCGTAAAAATCAGACTCTAAAAAATCAAATATTAAGTCAATTTTCTCTCGATGTGTCTGAAGTGTCCAGGCTGTAAATGTTTCCTCAAATATAGAATCTAGACCACGACTTCCCTGATGGCTTCCCGATAGAAGCTTTCGAGCAATTCTGCTAGCGGAGGCGCAAAGTTGCTCTTTATCAATCACTCTTAAATCCTCAATCGTTGTTTCTGAAATGTTCATTTTGTCAAAACGCCCATCCAAGAATAACTTTCGATAATTTTTGTGATGAATAATCCGATAGACGGCCTCGTCTGTTGAAATCACTTTACTCATTGTCATGCTGACTTCTCCCACTGTTCTGTAATTTTCTTTAGGGCCAGATAGTTTGCTTTCGCTTTTGAAATGATGACTCCATTATTGTCAAACTTCGGATCTTCATATGTAATCGCCTTCAAGTTGGGGCATAGAGGAATTAAGGTACTCAATAGTTTAATTTGTTCATCCATAATTACGCCATGATGGAAATCCATGAATTTATCCTTAACTATTTGACATCCCGAAAGGTGGATTTCAAAACAGTGCTCTAAAGGTAGGCGGTCTAAATCAGAGTATAAGTCTTCCCCTCGTTTCCCTAATAACCATTGGTAACTAATAATATGCCCGGTATCTAACGTGATGGGCGAATTCGTCTCTCTCACCAATTTATTAAAATAGTCGAATGCGTGAATTCTGCCGATAAAGAAATTAGTTCCATCAGTAAAACCAGGAAATTCAATGAGTACTGGAACCTTAAGTTTTAACTGATATTCTTCGATGTTTTTGATACAGGCCTTTAAACCATTGTTAGTCAGATAAGGTGGCAGTGGATAAGGGAGCGTCTTCCCTCGTATAGACCAAATTCCTAAATCTTCGTTAATCCATTTAATATTAAACTCTTCAATAATGTCGTTAGTGAAATCACAGATTAAATCTTTATCGTATGGTTCAATTGCTCCTAAATTCAAAAAAGTGTGGTGTAGTGCGCGAGCCTTGAAATTTTTAGCTTGATCAAAAAACACAGAAAAAGCCTCAATATAGTTTTCAGACTTCAATTTTCCTCTACTCTTAGGGTGACACGAAATGAATCCATATTTGAAGTCGTCGGAGTATCGATCTATAAAATTCAAAACTTTCTCAGCAGGTCTGTTTTCGCCTATATTAAAACCAAATGGATCTCCCCATGGCATATCAAGCCCAACTCCTAAGCCTAATTTTTCTGAAACATTCGGGAATGTGATTGCCATGGGGGTGACTCCTTTTCAGTATTTAACGGGTACTTTAAGTGGTTCTGCGAGTTTAACCAGCTTCGCCAAAGCCTTTGCCTTTTCACACTTGTCAGCATGACGGCCTTCCGGTGTGTTCGAAAAACAGTAGCCAGTACAAGCGAATGGGGACAATGCTTCGGTATCGACGATATTGAGAAGACTAAGCTTTTGAAGATGACTCTCAATAACTGCGTCATCACAGCTATTATCACCTTCAAAATCGGGACAGGGTAGCCCATAGCACGTATTCCCCACCAATGGATCAACTTCTATTGACCGAGCTTTGGTATTGCTCAAGTTGTCTAGCGCTTGTTGATTTGCTAAATCAGCACTATCTTGAGCATGTGCAGCAATCGCTGTCACCATACCGATAAAGCCAGTTCCCATCATTTTTCTTTTGTTCATCTTGTTACCTCCTCCTTTTAGAGTTGTTTGTTCCTGATGAGAAGATACACAAATCTATGTATTGACAAAACCAGATAATATCTATATTTATCATAGCCAATGGCTATGGCTCCCGCATTCACAGATATCACTTATTTTATTGAGGTTGCTCAAACTCAAAATATCTCCAGGGCAGCAGAAAGGTTGGGCATTACCCAACCCAGCCTTAGTTCTGCTATGAAACGCCTTGAAGATTCGGTGGGAGCGACTCTTTTTATCAGAGGCAGGACAGGAGTTCAGCTAACCAAGGCCGGTAAGGAGTTACTAGGTAAGGGCCGATTGCTACTTTTAAGTTGGGAACAGCTTAGAACAGATATAAATAAAAAGGAGACCGCAGTAAGCGGTCAGTACATTATTGGTTGCCATCCTTCGGTGGCGCTGTATTCATTATCTCGATTTTTGCCCAATCTTATGCAGCAACATCCAGAGCTTGAAATTAAACTGTCTCACGATCTATCACGGAAAATCACCGAAGAAGTGATTAGCTTTGAGGTAGATTTTGGTATTGTTGTTAATCCAGTACACCACCCTGATCTTGTCGTTAAGGAGTTGTGTACTGATGACGTGTTATTTTGGACAGCAAACAGACCTTCCCCCACACAGTCTCTTGATCCTCAAAATGGAGTTTTGATTTGTGATCTTAATTTGGTTCAAGTCCAAAAACTTCTTGGAGATTTAAATAAGAAAAACCAAGGGTTCAAAAGAATTATTCAGTCTGGTAATTTAGAGGTCATTACAGACCTGACGGCTTCCGGTGTGGGAGTGGGGGTTTTGCCAAGAAGAGTGGCTACCCGAATTAATTCATATAAACTAAGACCTCTTGATAATCGTTTACCTGTATTTAAAGATAAAATTTGTCTAGTTTATCGAGCTGATGCGCAGAAGACTAAGGGCAGCCAAACCATAATAGAGTCTATCAAGAAGAGTTTTCAGTAGATAATCTTAAACCTTAGTTTTGAAGAGATAAGGTGAAGAGACTTCAAACATTGAATATCACAGAGTATCACTAGCGTTGGGACGTTTTGTGGACGCGACAAATCTTACTAAGACTTAACCATTTGATATTATTAAAGAAATTTAAATCTCACGGCGAATCCGCCATTTCACAGAACTGGGGATAACAGTCGGGAAAATTTTACCACTACCCACCACCAGTAGGGTTTTTCAATCAAGCATTGAGGTTTTAAGATATTTGAATTCTTAAAGTCATCTAAAAACATTTTTTCTACATTCTGAGCAAGACCTTTATCGGCCACAACCGCAGTGATTTCAAAATTTAATCGGAATGATCGATTGTCAAAATTCGGTGTACCAACTGTTGAGATGCTGTCATCTACAAGTACAACTTTCTCATGTAAAAAACCATTTTTAAAAGCATAAAAATGTATGTTGGTATTTTTTAATTCATTAATGTAGTGATATGATGCCATCTGGGCAATGAAATTATCATTCTTGCTATTTAGTAAAATGCGAACATCTACACCACGAAGAGCTGCCAATTTCAAGGCCGTCATAACGCTAGAGTCGGGAACAAAGTACGGGGCCGAAAGCCATACACGTTTTTTTGCAGCATTAAGTAAAGAGGTAAAAAACAACGAAGCATCTTCGTAATCGTTAGTGGGGCTAAATGGAAAAATCATCACTTTGTCACTGCCGTTGTCAGATTTGTGTGGTTTCCAATTCACTCCTTCAGGAAGCTCTCTTACAGCCCAATACCAGTCAGATAAAAAAGTCATTTGTAGTTGGATAACAGAAGGCCCTTCAATGGTCACATGAGTATCTCGCCAGGGCGATAACACGGGGTTTGATCCAAGATATTCATCACCAACATTATGCCCACCTAACCAGCCGAACTTACCGTCAACTACAACCACTTTTCTATGATTTCTAAAATTTAGTTGGAAACGATTGCCCTTTCCCTGAGATGTATTAAAAGAATGAACCTTAACTCCAGATTTTCTCAGTTCATTAATATAGGATGATGACAGTTTGTAACTACCTATCTCATCATATAGAACATAAACTCTTACTCCAGCTTTCGATCTCTCAATCAATGCTTTTTTAAGTCTATTTCCCAGCTTATCATCCCTAATTATATAAAATTGAAAGAAGATATATTCTTTTGCTAAAGCAATACCTCTTTCGATACTGTCAAAGGTTGCATCGCCATCAATAAGTAGATCGACGTGGTTATTTTGGGTCAGTCGTCTTCCAGATAGACTTATCATGGCTTCGTGCCAAGACGGCCCCTCAGAAGGCAGAACTTCAAAAGGAACTAAATTCTTTTCAATTTCATTGAGAAGCACTTCAAATTCATTTTTCCTTGCTGCAAAGGCATCTGCCATTCCCTTGAATTTACTGCGACCAAAAACTAAGTATGCTGGTACAGACAAAACGGGAAAGGAGGTCAAAGAGACAGACCAAGCTATTGCTCCTTGCGCGGTTCTCGCCCGTAAAACCGCTTCAGTGGCCATTAAAAGGCCCAGAAGGTAAAAAGTAAAAATGACTATAGTGATCAATTTCTTTCTCCGATGACTCATTTTTATGACTTAACATACCAACTTTTTAGATTCCAGATGCAATATTTTGGATTCATATAATGAAAAAATTCCAGGTGATCGGAACGGTGTTATACTGATCTGGCTTGAGGGCCACTCACTAGCTTTAAAAATTATAGAAGTTACTGTCGAGCCCAAATAATTAGTCTTATATTCTTTAAAGGTTTACCTTTAACTTTAAGGCGAAAGAGTTCCTCATAATCGCCTGGAAGCATATTAATTCCTGGAGATCGACAGCCATTAGTGTAATCATCAAAATGAATAAGCTGGTCTTCCTTAAATACCATGACTGAAGAAATCACAAAGGGCAGACCCCAACCGTTGGCATATTTAGCATTTAAAATTAAATTTCCGTCGTCCCACTCCAAGCTTCCTTGGACGTTAGTCGGATAATTTCCTTCAACATTTTGAGATTCATAAGTGAACATTAAACTTGAATTCAAGCTCTCAATATCTAAGTTCATCGAAGTAAAACTCGGCCAACAAGATAATTGAGCTGAGGTGCCAGCAACCGCCTGTTTACAGCAAATTGAGGTCAGAAGAGCAAAGAATAAAGTTCTACAACTATTTTTCATACCTGGACCATCGGAGGTAGGTCAGGCAGACTTTAGGTGCATGAGACTTTAGGAGTGAAATCTAGAAGAAAGTCTAGCGAACCCCCAAATAGTGATGTGGATTCTCAGCTTTCCAGTAAATTTGACAATACAAAGTTTGTAGTCTTCTGAGAAATTTCGATGTTTAAAACCAATATTATGCTGTTCTTTTGAAAGCTAAAAAGTGAGTGAGATTTCCTTGTATTTGCAAAATAAAAATATCCCGGTGTAAAGGCTATTTTTTTATTGTCTAAGATAAAATATAAAGAAAGGGGTGAACAGTCGAAGAATGAAATCAGCCGATACGTTTTTCCAAGGTCTCTATGAGGTGGAAAAAAACCCCCTTCATCAAAAGAGATAAAATGACTGCGCCCGATAGAGTCTGCTATAGGTTCCAAATGGTTTGAAACTTCATGGAAATCATTCCAGTGCTTTGTTGGTTTATTAAAAGACATTTCACTATAATTAGTGTTATTTAAAAAGTTATATTCACGGATAGAGCCTAAATCAATTTCTCCAGAATCACCTCCATCATGTGAAAACAAGCTGAGTCCACGACGCTTGTACCCAATTTTATTTTTATTGTAGGGCCGCGTGAATGACTCCTTTGTCATAAACTTATGAAATATCTCCTGATGATTAAGGTGAAATGAAAGAGGATAGAAGTCCCCTAAAGCACTCAAGGTCGAAAATAAAATATCTGAGTCGTCCAATATTTCCTCGTTGATTACGACTTTCTAAACCTTTAATTAAAAATACGCGTGAAGCTGTAGTGCGGTAAGGTCTATCTTGAGAGTGCCTTCGCGATTAAACTTATTATTTGTATCTTTAAATTTTTCTTCTCTTGAAGAAACCAATACTTCAAATTCAAACCCAGAAATAGGAAAGAATTTGAGCCCATATGTCATCTCTGTCGCATTACCTTTTGTTAAATAGGATGTCGTGTTGGCAACTGAATAGCTTGAAGTAATGTAAGCCTCTTTCCAGGCTCTAATTTTTGCTTCGATTGTGCTTACATTCCCGGCATCAGATCCGTCTGCATTCCGCCGATCCCTTTCAACTCGGACCATTTCAAGGTTGGCAATCAAAGGTCCCAATGTTCCACCGGCAGTTAAAGAGTACATATTCCACTTTCTCTTTTCACCCGACATCGAGCCCGTTCCTTCACGGTGAGAACTCCAATAGGAAAGTTTTGTAGACAACCCCAATGTCACCCAGCGCCCCCCAAAAGAAATAACTAAACCATCATCGTCATTCCCAAGAGTGCTGCCAGACAAAGAGTCCGCCTCAGATTGTCCGTGAGCATCAGAGCTCATAATATAATTAATAATCAAGAAAGGAATATTGGGAGCTGTTCCAAACGATAGAGTTCTAAAAGTTGGCCGCCCGCTAAAACCAGAAATATCTTGAGAAAGACTAATATGACTTACGTTCATATTTCCAAAAAGAGGGCGATAATTACCAAACTGTACAAAGGAATTATAAGATAAATCATCAACGAGTACATAGGCCGACTTGAGGTAACCACGAGTACTGTCAATACTAGAAATTGCGTAATCGTTAGCTGGATCTTGAATACGAGGCTCTAAAACAAAAGATAATTTGTGCCAAGTTGTCGGCCTTACTCTCAACCCCAAATCAATGGCCATAAATCCATCAAGACTAATATCTTGTGTATCCAGCCCACCGACCTTGTAATCACCATAAAAATATCTTACGTCAGCCCCAGCATAGTGAGAAAGAGACCTCTCAAGGCGATAAGGATCTTCACGAGGGATAATTGCCAAGAACTGAGATTCATTATCCACATCCTTTGTCCACTCTGACCATGAAAACTTATCGTAGTATTTTTCTGGAGGATGAGTTTGACTAATAACAGCATGAGGTGGTGTTCTAAGCTCTTTTTTAGTCAGCTTCTTACCTGTACCTAATTTTTTTACTCTTTTGGCATAAGGCTGCTTAACAAGAGGAGCAGGGGTTTTTTCGCCATGAAAGGTTTTTGAGTTAAAGCTTCTCAACCATCGTTGAGAGTTCCATTTACCATAGGTATTTCTTAGCCCTCCCCCCTGAGGGTTTACATGGCACCCCTGACAGGAAAGCGTGCAGCGCCGCCCTTTTGCTGGACGATTGGTTCTTCCAGGAGCGTGACAGGCAGCACAGTTCTGAGCAAATCTGTTCGAGATCCATGGTTCGGCTTGAGCAAAGCCAATAAAGAGAAGAGTCAACGAGACGAATCCCAATAAAACTTTATAAAAAAGAACTGAACTCTTTTGTTGAATATTCATTGCCCCCACCACTCTATCCTTGAAAAAATAGTAGAGGTGATCTCAAAGAGATGTCAATGAAACTATAGCTTTTTTATAGACCTACATTCCGCATAAGCCAAAACAGTCGATGGGCCATTTCGTTTTTCAATTCGAGAAATAAGCGAGTCCTCCCCGATGGCACGTATGGTTTCTCTGACAAGATGATTAACGCCAGAAAGCTCACCGTTTTTAAGCTCATAGCTTTTAATGACATGGGCCCCATGATTGGCAAAAGCCTTTTCAAGAACTTCAAACTTGTAGAGAGAGATGTTATTTGCTTTTTGCAGACGTGTACGGGCACCAAAAAGGCTGCAGCTCCACTTTTTTCCAGAAATAAGCTCCATATAAGACCGCCCTATCCTATTGGCGCCTTTAAAGCGTTGATTGAGCTGCATGAGCTCTTCAGAGCTAACATAGGCAAGTTCAACTTGACGAGCTATCGCTGTGGAACATAAAAAACCCGTTAGCATTGCTAATAATAAAAACAATAAACCCCTAAGCATAATAAACCTTTCTGCGCTCAACACCTAAGCAACAACAAAGCCAACGCGCGCAGAAATAATGATCAAAAAGTAAAGTAATTTCAATTACTTGTGCGGCCACTAAAGTCAGGACGGGTGTTGAGGGTGAATAGTTTTCAAGATACCGCAACAATTGTCGCCTTAAGTCGGCTTTCAGTCGGTTTCAGTAATATTTTGTGAAGTCTAAAGGGATAAGATAGCATTGACGTCGGATAACTGAGCCCCATGGGTGCTCCTGAAGGTATTGTGCTGAATGTTCTTTCATAATTTTGAAACTCTGAATGAACTTCATGTTGAAGTTACAACTAAGTGCAATGCGGCCTGCCCTATGTGTGCAAGAAACGAATATGGTGGTAAAACAGTAGATTCTCTCAACTTGGTAGAGTGGTCCGAGAAAGAAGCCTCTCTTGTTTTTGATCGCCGATTTACAAACCTGAAAAATATATTATTTTGTGGAACTCATGGAGATCCGGCAACAGCTACTGACTGTCTTCAACTTGTAAAGTCAGCCTTAAAGGTAGCTGCCGTAGAGTTTTACACAAATGGCAGCGTTCGCCCTCAGCAATGGTGGTCTCAACTTGGAGAAGCTCTCAAAGGGTCAAACGGAGAACAGGGAAAAAAGAGTCTGGCTGTATTTAGTATCGATGGATTATCTGATACGAACCACCTCTATCGCCGCAATACAAATTTTGATAAAATTATGGAGAATGCAGAAGCATTTATCCAATCAGGTGGTCACGCAAGGTGGGACTTCATTGTTTTCAAGCATAATGAACATCAGGTTGAAGAAGCTCAAAGTTTGGCTAAAAAGATGGGGTTTAAGCAGTTTCGCATTAGAAAAACATCGCGCTTTGCCTACAGTCCAGATGGCCCTGATAAACACCGTGTTCAAAATCGTCACGGGGATATTGAGTATTTTTTAGAGCCACCAACAAACTCTCTCTACATAAACTCAACAAAAAAAACATTCGAAAAAATTATTAAAAATGAACAATCTTGCCAAAAACCTTCAACAGAAATCCGTTGCCTTAATAAATCTACTTTTCAGAGGCTCTACGTTAATGCTGCTTTAGAGGTTTTTCCTTGCTGCTTCATTAGTCGAGATAATATCTCTCCAAAGAGTCTACTCTTTAAAGATCTTTTTAAAAAAGTACATAAAAAATATCAAAAGAACTTTAATTCACTTCGTCACCATTCATGGGCAGATATTCTTCAGCACCCCTTTTTCAAAAGGGATTTGTTACTGAGCTGGAAAGCAAATGAAACTCAACTTTTACGCTGCCAAAGAACTTGCAGTGTAAAAGTCGACCCAATTACATCACAATCTGAAAATCAATCTCTTTAGATGATTAGAGTGCTGAGTTAACAAGCTTTACCTCCATAGCATCTATGAATTTTTTCTTATTAAGGCATTTTTGCTCACAGGTAATCGGAGACTTTGTTTTTGAAGCCCATCTTTTTATAACTTCACTCCAAATGGGATCCATTAGTATATTTTCCAAGCTTCTTTCATGAAGGTTCATTCTATGTTTATACTGTCCGAAAGACTCTTTAAAGGTCTGCTTTTTTCCAGGCGTAATATTAGACTCTTGCAATGGATAAATGTGGCTAATCCATGAGCAAGGATAGTAGTAACCCTCAACATCAATATAACTTCCACGATGAGCAAAAGTACATGTTGGAAGAATAAAGGACTCTTCAAAAAGTTGGAGAGATCTATTTTTTTGATCAACAAAAGCTTGATCAATTTTTTTGATGATTTTTTTTGACCTCTTAACCTTGTCCTTATTTTTTAGAAACTTTATTTTATGTCTTTGATTTTTAGATATCTGAGCTATATATTTTTCTGATGGTCTCAGTAATTTTTCGTTGCCCAGGCGAGTTCCTTCGGGAGACAAAAATCGATCTGAAAAAATATAATGAAAGGAGTCAACATCAGATTTTTCTGCAAGAGCCTTTATTGTTCCAACATGATCTTGATTAAATCGAAAAATAATTGTTGACCATCTTGTAAGGGCTCGACTCTGAGTGGCAACCCGGAGACCTGTCATTATAGACTCCCAATCGCTATTAACTCGATAAATGTTATTTGACTTATTGTCCCAGCCATCAATAGAAAAAATAATCTCATCATTTTCGTTGAGGTGCGAGCAAAGCTCTCTCCACCAGTTTGCGCTTTTATGGCTGCCATTGGTTACAATGACCTGTTGATAGTCCGGGTGAGATTTCTTTAGATATGCAACAATATCAATAAGTTCGCTGTTGTATATAGCATCCCCCAGGCCTCCTGAAAAAGTTATCCGCAATACGTTTTTTCTTAAAAAATCTTGTGTGAATACCTTTTTTATAAAATTCAAATTAAGGTTACGTGGAGTGTACGAGTTTGGCTCAAGAGTTCGAAGACAATGGGGGCACCGAAGAGCACATTTAGAGCTAAGCTCTAGATGCCAATTATAAAGTGGAAATAAATCTTTCATAAAACTATACCGATCCGTTTTGAATATAACCCCTAAACTCTGGTATTGATTCAACAAGATTTTGTTTTCGGATATTATCCAACTTTTTTGTGTAATCACAAAACTCATTCCAATAATCGTCGTAGTAACTCTCAGATTGGATATAGTTTAAGACGCTTTTAGTAATCGCTTGAGCTTGATCCCTTATATCTTTGTTAAAGTCACCGCTATCGATCCATGTATTGAATTTATCAAACCTTTTTACAACCAGTTGTTTCAATGGGTCTGGGAGTACTCGAATATTTAAATGTTTCGGGTTATGTGCAATATGAGGAGTAATAATGGGTCGTTTGCGAGTTCTGTTAATATTATTTAATCCGCTCTCCGAAAGTTTCCACATCATAAACTCTGTTAAATGAAAAATATTATAAGCTGTGATTGTATAAGCAAACCAACTTAAAATATTTTGAGGTTGCTGATTAAGGAGATATATATTTTGAAGTACTTCAGACCATTTTGCGGGAAATCTCTGATATTCAAAAATACTTTCTAGACCATCGATGCTTGCACCCACATATACAGATTTAAAGTCACTCCAAAGGTGTAAAACCTTTTCAGGGAGCTTAGTTAAGTTTGTATTATACTCTAACGAGATTTTTTTAGAAAAACCACGATCTATACAAGCCTGTAAAAAATCATAATGGCGCCTTATAAGAAGAGGCTCACCACCTGCCATATAAATATGTTGTATATTACTTAAGTTTTTTTCAATTTGCTGCCAAAAACTATCACTAAGATGCCAATCATAGGCAGACGTTTTAAATCTTCCTTTATACTCATTGATTGCGATAGGACCTGATGTATCGGTAAATATGTTTGATCCATGCAATTGAACCCAGTCCTCATACCATGCTGAACTATCTGTTGGTCCACACATTCGACATTTGAGATTACAAAGGTTTCCAAATCTTAAATCATAAAAAACTACAGGAAGCTTCTCCTGCTGAATACTGCCATTTTCATCTGTCCACTCTTTAGCCTCCTCAAGTGTCAGAGGCCAACGTTCATTTTCATACACTCTTCTAGAGTTCAGGCCAGAGGATTCCTCTTGACGACAGCGAGTACAAGTCTCACTCCAAGTGCCCTGCAACATGTTACGCCGAACCTGCTTAAGGAGAGAGCTATTGCGAGCATCTTCTAAGTTATCCCTCTCAGCATTAAATGGCTGTCCATTTTTATGCCTTAAAACTCCTTGTCCTTGAGACAGATTTGCCTGACAACAAACTCGAAGGTCTCCGTTAGACCGAATGGCTTGAAAATTCCATGGAATAGGACAAAAAGTATCACTCAATACGAAGCTCCTTTTCAATATAATGCTGCAGCCTCTAGTAAAAAACGCGTTACGCCACTCGAAAATACCATATCATGCAGGTCTCCATATAACACGCATGCCGAGGTCAGAATATAGGAGTTCTGGCTTTATGGCATTATTTCTTTCTACTGAATGGGGTCAAGTGCAAGTTCACTAATATTCACCTGAGGCGGCTGTTGCGTAAGCCAGAGTATGGTTTCTGCAAGATAGTTGAGGTTAATTTTTTTAATATCTGGATGCTTTTCATTTGCCTTAGGAGTATCAAGGTACCCAGGGCTAACATAAGTGATTCGAATGCCGGAAGGCTTATTTCCATGCCCTCCGAGCGAAGCTAAGCTTAAGTTACGGCAATATGCTTTAAGGGCTTTCTTTTCAATTGGATAGATCCACTCCGTCCCTTTTACAGGAGTATCTGCCGTACTTCCTAAACAGATAATATACCCTTTTTTGTGAACTTCCCTCCACTTTTTGTAGACTTTTTCCAGGAGCAATGTTTGTCGAAATTGTGACAAACAACTACAACTAATATAAACGTCGTAATTAAGGCTTAACTCCGCAAACTTTATTCGGTCATCATACTTACTCAAGTCAAAATTATTCTGACTACGGCTATAAAACTGAGCTGTTGGAAATACTTTTTCCAGTGCTTTTGCCAGGCCGTACTCTCTGTTTCCAGAAACGACAACTGTCTTCTCCATGATTCCACCCACTTGCCGATAATTTATTTTGCACAGCAAAAGTCTCTATGTATAGTTATACTGATCCGGCTTGAGTTTTCCGTTTTTTGAAACTGATTTGCAGCCATCTCAGAGCTTATTTTTAAACAAACAGTCCTCAATGGGCCTTCTGGGCACACCTCCGGCTGTTGGTTTAAAAATATTCTCTGATCTGTCTCCAACTCAATCCCAAAAATCCAGAAAGTTCAAGCCGGATCGGTATAGGGCGTTAACTTTAAACTCTCATTGAAAAAATTCAAACTAGATCGATATATAAGTGTAATCTTCGATATGGACCATACGATGAAAAGTGAGAGCCCATGTACCTTTTATTAGACGATATAAAAGAACTTCAGCTGGACCATTCTTCTCGCTGCAACCTTTCTTGTCCCCAGTGTGCGAGGACTCAAAATAATTGGTCGACGACATCTCCCAACCGCAACTTGGATCTCACTATTGAAGATTATAATATACTTTTGGCTCCATTTCCCCCCAATCAAATCCAGTTATTTCATTGTGGAAATTTTGGCGATGCACTTGCTAGCCCAACCTTTGACCAAACTCTTGATTTCTCATTAAGCAAAAATCCTAAAAGAATAAAAATTACAACTAATGGTAGTTTAAGGTCTCCTGACTGGTGGAAGGACCTTGCCTTAAAGGGTCGAGATGTTATTCGTGTTGCCTTTTCGATAGATGGTCTTGAAGACACAAACTCAATATATAGGGTGAACTCTTCGTGGAAAAAGATTTTGACGAATATAAAATCTTTTATCGAAAATGGAGGCTATGCCCGCTGGGACTTTATTGAGTTTAAGCATAACTACCATCAAATAAAATCCGCTCAAAAGATGGCTTCAGATTTAGGGTTTAAAGAATTTAATGTTAAATACACAGCGCGCTTTGCAGAACAAGAGGTTCAAAGGTTTAAAACCTCAAAGGGCCATATCGTAGAAGACGTGAACTTTAATCCTAATAAAAAAAATCTTGAAGATATCAAAAGTGATTTTTCCTCTTTTGACAGTTATGCCTCTTCTACGTCTATATCTTGTAAGTATAAACTACGAAAATCCATTTTTGTTGATATGAAAATGAGGCTTTGGCCCTGCTGCTGGTTCGGGGCCCCCCCCTATTTGCAGCATAAAAATAAACAACAAGAAGATTTTCAATACTTAAACTCTCTTTATGGTGAAAAATTTAATTGTCTTAGAACTCATGGCTGGGATGTGTTGACTCACGATTTCTTCCGTAATTATCTTGAGCAGTCTTGGAGTCTTCCAACAAAAAAATATCGAAGGTTTTACACCTGTGGTCGAACGTGTGGAGAAAGGTTTGAATTTAGTAGTGGATATGGCAAAAATAAAAACCACACCTCGCTCTAGACCTTCCTCAGATATACCGATAATATATGAAAAAATACTTCAAGAAATGAGAAAGCTTTGTGTATTTAAATCCTAAATTACAGCCGAACCCTTTAGATATTGTCTTTTTGACATTACCTAGATTGGAGCTAAGAGCTCCAATAACCGCTCCAGCTATTTTGAAGTCTAGTGTTGAAAAACATGGTTTTACGTCTAAATGTTTAGATTTAAATGTCGACCTGTGGCATCAACTTGACTCAAAGAAATTTGGGCACCTTTGGTTTGACACGGACCTGACATTTCGTCGTTTAGAACTCTTTGAAAAATTTTGGAATGAGCAATTAAAAACCATCGCTCTTCAGTGGATTGAGCGAATTAAAGAAGTCGAACCCAAGTGGGTTGGCATGACAGTTTTCAGTCAACGAAGTAAATGGATCTCTATCTTTTTTTGTGAACTTTTGAAAGAAAAAATTCCTCATATTAGTATTGTCCTTGGAGGGCCGTTTACCGAATATGTTGGCCCGGATCTTTTGAAGCGCAAAGTTATTAAAGCTTATGTTATCGGCGAAGGAGAGAATGCGATTGTTGATCTCTTAAATGGCGACACGTCAGCACCTGGAATTAATGGACTTCCTGCAAAACAAATTGAAAATTTAGATGATATTCCTATTCCCAACTATGATGATTTTGATTTTTCTAAATACCCAACGACGTGGAGCGATCCTAGAGTTCGAAACCCCGATCAAATGGGAAGTGAATTTATTTATATTACAGGGTCTCGAGGCTGTGTTAGGAAATGTGATTTTTGTGATATACAAAGCATCTGGCCAAAGTTTCGTTTTAGGTCTGGTGAGAATATTGCAGAAGAAATGCGGCTACAAAATCAAAAATACGGTAGCCGACGATTTTTATTTACAGACTCTTTGTTAAATGGGTCCATCAAACAGCTTCGAGACCTATGCACTACATTGATTGACTTTAGAGACTCAGGAAAAATGAGTCCAGTTAAATGGCAGGGTCAGTTCATTGCACGCCCTCAACGATTTATGAAAGAAAACGACTATCGGTTAATGAGAGAGGCCGGATGCTTTTTTGTTAGTATTGGTGTTGAAAGCGGATCTGAAAAAGTACGGATGCATATGAATAAAAAATTTAGCAATGAAGATTTGGACTTTACATTTCAAAGTTGTGCGAAATACGGTATTGAAATGGCCTGGCTAATGATCGTCGGTCACCCTATGGAAACTGAAGAGGATTTTCAAGAAACTCTCCAGCTTCTTGAAAAATACTCTTGGATAAACGACAAAGGGCTTGTCCGAAGCGTTGCCCTTGGCCCAACACTAGATATTGTTCCTGGATCTCCTCTTTTTGGACGTCAAAAAGAGTTGGGTATTCATTGGGATGAACAACACAATTGGGTTTACAAAGATAATAATCGGGCCACCAGAATTGAACGCTGGCTTAGACTGAAGGACAGATGTCAACAGCTTAACTATCCTATTGTTGAAAAAGCTACAGAACATCTCCTTAAAGAGCTTGAGGTTTACAAAAAAAATGGACTTGTCCTAAAGGAAAATCATGGAAAATACAAAGACAACTTTGGATCCGTTGACCGAACAAGCTAAAGCGAGCCCTAAAACTATTGTTGAAAATCCATCTTTCTGCTCTATGGCTTGGAATCATCAATTTCTTGATCCAACGGGAAGAGTTAAGCCATGCTGTAGATTTGAAGAAAAGCATCGACCTCCAGAAAGTCATTTATCTCAGTCGCACTTAAAGGATATCTTTTATGGCGAATGGATGAACTCCATTCGAGCCAAAATGAAAAGCGGACTAAAGGTTTCTGGGTGTACAAGGTGCTATCAAGAGGAGGCTGCTGGCAAAAGAAGTTTGAGGCAGCGCTATAATCAAAACTCATCTTTTCCACTGGAGGAGCTTGTAGACCTAGAGCACCCAAAAATACGCTGGCTTGAGCTGGCTATTTCTAATAACTGCAACTTGGCATGTAGAATGTGTGATAGTAGATATTCCTTAAAGTGGTTTGAGGAGGAAAAGGAAATTTTTGGCTCTACATACAGTCCAAAAAAACTTATGAAGTTTGACATTCAGGAAATCTATCCTTTTCTTTCTGACCTCATACATATAAAAATCACTGGGGGCGAACCTCTTGTAACGCCAGATCACTGGGTGTTAATAAAGAAGCTTGTTTCTGAAAACTATGCAAAAAATATTTTTATCAACTATAGTACAAACTGCACCATTCACTTAAAGCCAGAGTGGGAAAGACTCTGGAATCAATTCAAAAATGTTGAATTTGCTTTAAGTTTTGATAGTGCATTAAAAAGCGAAGCTGAATATATCCGATGGCCTGCCAACTACGAAACAATTGAATCCGTCACTCGATCATTCCTAGAGATGGAAAATCGAGGTCAAGGTCAATTTCAAACCATCCTTAGAACAACAGTAAGTATTTTAAATGTTTGGGGCTTACCAAAAACTCTGGAGTGGTGGTATGATAATTACAGAGGGCCTCTTTGCATAGTGAATCCAACTCACCTTACTTTTCCAGACTTTTTATCTGTTCAAGTTTTGCCACCCTTTTTAAAACAGAAGGTTTCAGAGCAGTTTGATAGATATATGGAGAAGCCCTTGCCTGAGAAGTTTAAAAACTCTCTTATCTATATAAAAAACTACATGAATGGTAGTGATCAATCACATAAACTAAAAGAACTTCAGACATATTTAAAAAAGACTGATAAATACCGACGGCAAGATTTTTTTGAATCCTACCCCTATTTCTCAGAAATTTTTAAAAGCCTATAAAGAAAGTCCAAAGGGTGTTCTCCTTGGAGACAAAGAGTTTGAATTAGTCATTGATGAGTCACCAGAGGGTATTTGGAACCTCACTCCGCCTTTTTGAAAACATCCCAAGCCTCTCCGCCCCTAAGCGGGGTTTGGCCATTTGAAAAAGAATTCATCAGTATCCACGAAGCTGGAAAAACTTAATGGTGACTTTCTGATAGATGCCAAGGGGTGGCGCCAGAAGTTCTTTGAGAACCCATTCCTTGATGTGGCTATATTGCTGACCACATTTTCTACAAAAACACTCAGATCGCTTCTGGCGAACTTTAACTTCAATTTTTAACTTCTTTTTTGAACGCTTGATGTCTTCGATCTCAGGAGAAGCTCTATATGAAGGAGGTTGACTGCTCTAAGCTTTCTGGAATTGGACATGTCGTAGACAGTACATCGACTTGCTACATGAAAGACAACTACAATCACAATGGACTGCCTGAATTTGTGGTGAACAGTACGCCCGGAAAGCAGCTAAAGATGTATTGGAATTCCTATGGCCATCTTCTGGAGTCTGACAGTTGTCAAAGAGATGGATGGGTTGAGTTTAATGCTATTGAGTTGAATTAGCAAACTCTTGAACTAAGGGGTAAAAACCTTGAAGGAGAATCCATTAAGTTTTTAAACTTTACTAAAATGACCTGGCTGAGAAGCCTGAATTTGAGAGTTGTGGCGTTGAGTTCCATTGGATGTCTTGCAATTACTGTTGTGTTCGGGAGCTGGGAGCTTGATTCAAAAAAAGAAAGTTTTAGAATTTTGGGTAGTATTCAGGAATATACTGTTTGGTAAGCCTACCCACTGCCTCTCTGAGCAATTTAGGGTCTTTGACATTGGGTTTTGTGAGCAAGTAGTATTTTATTTTGGTCTAAGCGCCACACAGATTCAAAGCTGTAAGTCTAAATCTTTCCAAGATTTTTCTCCACGCATATAGGCATTGATCACAGGTTGGAAAATTTTACTCTGAAAAGAGCGTAAATTGGATGCTTTTGATAAACTTAGAGGCAGCCCGATGAATCTCAATATGTTTATTTTCATTCTCATCTTGAATGAGATCTTTTAGTATTTTGGCTTGAATACTTGAAATTAAATTAGACTCCATCTCGTCAAAAAAGGGATTCTTTGACCAATCCGTAATTAAAAGAGCCAACAAAAATCGATCGGCATCACCAAAGTCATTTAAAAGGTCTTCGCTAACCCATTCTAAAAATAAAAATACTAGCTCAGAATGTGTATGAGTTTGATACCAGAGATGTAGAGTTTTTTTAGACAAGTCAGGAGGAGCCCAAAGTCTCGAAATGGCAAGCTCTAAATCAATAGAATGTTGCTTTACAAAAAGAGCAATTCTCTCCCAAGGGAGGTTTCTATATTGATTGGAGGCACTATTGTAAGCATAAGTTGTATTACGAGATCCTGTTTGAGAAAAGTAAGTGCCACTGTGTTCACCACGTATTTCAAATGAAAACAGATCATCCGATAGATGCCTAATGCCATGAAAAAAGTATTTCAGCAAATTTTTAAGGTTAGGGACTCTTTTATTGGCTTTCATACTTCTAAAAGTTTTCAAAATGTCTTGAATTTTATTAGCCTCCAAAACTCCAATTCTATAAGGTACATGTAGAGTTTGGTCGTGCTGAATTCGCGTCACATTTTGCCACTCAAGATTGGCATGAAAAAGAGTGAGACCTACTGAAAAAACCTCGTCGGCAATTTCTGGATAATCATCATCTAGTTGAGAAAACAAATTCATAGGTAAGGGCTGTATTACATGGGTGTGAAATCCCATATCCCACCTATATCTATGCAAATGTTCTCCGATAACATTAGGGAGTACTTTTTCAAAAAACACTTCAAATTCTGCATCAATGTCTTTAAGGGACTCTCCTGATTGGCGAAGCTTTACTTCTAGACCATGAGGGGCGGATTTAAAGAAAGATTTGTAGGCCTTATCTAAAGAGTTTTTCGCTTTGCTTTCAGGAACGAACCCAACCGAGGCAAACTCTACTGTTTGTTCGAGAAAACCCCTCATTGGAAACTTCACTATTTGTCCAGGATTGCATGAAACACCTCTGAATGTGAACTGAGATCGGCAAAAAACTTCGACACTATCTACTGTTCGCACACCATCAATAACAGCATTTCTGCGTAGTAGTTTTCCGAGGAAAATGTTTTTAAAAAGCCCTTTGGTTTGGCTATGCTTGGATTGCTTGTCTTTCCAAAACTCATTGAGCTCCTCCTCTGTAAAAGCGGAAAGGCTACTACCGTCTGTAGTTTCTAATAACGCATTGAGATTGGACAAATGCGACGATTCGAGCTCTCTAGCGACGACAATTCTAGAGGATCCATTGCCACCGGCAACGGGAAGAAGTGTTTTTGCGCAAAGGGAATCTGCAAGCACATGCTGGGTGGAAAACAACACAAATAACGCAAAGAAAAATCGAAGCCGATACAACGACTGTATTGGGGTATATTGGCCTGCCGTTGTCGGTGACCTTCGAAATGCCTTTACATAAGAGTGACAAATTTTGTTGAACAATTGTAATTTTCCTAACGCTGATTGAGTGTTCATTGAGAGTTGAGTTCTCTTTAAGTCCACATGTTTCTAGATAGTGAAAATATCGTGCCCAAATTAAGGGGTTGTAGAGCTTCGGACTGTGGAACTACTTGCTGGAGAATAGCACTTTGAAAGCTGCTTCAAATTAAATTAAAGCAAAGCAAATGAAGATGGATGCCAAGGTAACCCCTGTTGATATTCAGCAGGTAATTGCTGAAGGAGCACTTGAGACCAGGGCGATAATTGCATTAGAATTCTCAAAACTATGAGGAGCAAAGGGTCAACTCTCAGATTAATTTGGCTGTGGCATCTGATCTAGCTATCTTGCTGGCACAGATGTCGCAATTTATATAACCCGTCTTTTTTGCTGGTTTTCATTATCCATGAATCCTCCTCCAGTTGGTTTCAAACAGACACATTGATTTAATTTGGGTAAACAGCAAGTGAATTGTGATGAACCTTTGAATCAAAGTGAGCGCTTCTCAATACGACTTCAGCTGAGTTTGTGCGGTATGCACGATGTTTCAAGATTTGAAACAGTGTTTCAAAAAATATCTGGACACTTCGATTTTATAGCTTTAGTTTCCAAATTTAGGGGGAACATTTTGTTAATCGACAATTATCATAACTTCATAAAAAATGAGTATGAGGCTCGAAAGAAGAACAATCCAAATTTCTCTTTACGAGCTTATGCACGATGGCTTGGCATCAGTCCAGCACAGGTGTCGCAACTGATATCAGGAAAGAGAAAACTAAGTAAAAAAATGGCTATACAAATTGCCGATAGGTTTGGTTTATCGCCAAGAGAAAAAATTGAACTACTGGAGGCATTGACCCCTGAACTTATTGAAGAGAAAGAGGAACTTCGATCAGAAAAAACAAAAACCTTACTCCAAGAAGATAAGTTTAGCCTAATAGCAGATTGGCCTCACTATTCAATTTTGAGTTTGAGTGAAACCTCAAAAGCAAAAGCCGACCCACGTTGGATTGCTCAAAGATTAGGAATAGATGTCACAACAGCTAGAGAAAGTTTTGAACGGCTCGTACGACTGGGAATTATTGAAATGAAAGGTAAGTCGTATCAGCAGTCAGAGAAACCCCTGACTACGTCAAAAGATATTGCTTCAAGAGCTATTCAAAGGCATCACAAACAAAATTTGAATCTGGCCCAACAAAAGCTGGAATGTGTGAGCCTAAAAGCGAGGGAGTTCTCGTCAATAACTATGGCTGTGAATCCACAAAAAATAAAGCAGGCCAAGATACTGATAAATGAGTTTAAAAGAAAACTGTGTTCGCTCTTGGAAGAAGGAGACAAGAAAGAGGTATATACGCTCTCTATTCAGCTTTTTCCAAACTCAATTTTGAAGGAGGAGCCTAAACAATGATTAACACCATAAAATTATACTTATTGCTTGCCACCAGTTTCCTAATTTCTTGTGCTACAACTCACCCCGGAAAAATGGGAGAACAGTTAACTAAAAATAGCAATCTTGAACTGACTGTTAGCGGAAAAGTTGTAAAAGCCTATTCAGACAATGCTCACCAGTTTTTAGACTTTACTTTTGAAAATAAGAAAACAAACTGGGAAAGAATAAAATCGATCGAATTCAAATATGGGAATGATGAAAACTTAGTCTATAATGTCATCGTAGGGGAAGATTTGGTGACATGGGCAAATGCCTTTTCGGCAAAAAAGGCCAAAGAAGATCATAACACGGCAATGGCTCTGTCCGGTCTCATGTTAGCTGGGGCTGTTCTGACTTTAGCAAGTGGTAATTCGGATACAGCAAAAGTAGTCGGAGCAACTAGTTATGCGGCTGGAGCAACAGGGGCGATTTTCTATACAATTAACGAAGAGCTAAGAAAGGTTGAAACTTCAAAGCTAGTTCCAAAATCACATTTGTATAGCAATTTTTCGGTACCAGCAGGAATGTTCGTGCGGAGGTGGGTGCTCGTAAATGTACCTGGCGATAAATGGGCAACAACAGCGTACCTAACGATAAATACCGTGGATGGAAAATCTGAACAGTACAAGGTGTCAATCAATTAATACGGGGAAAAAATGAAAATAATGACTCCATTTTTTATGTTAATTTTAGTTTTTAAGATCTCTTATGCTGGCAATGAGGTTGGAAATGGTGGAGATGTAATTGTTTGTAAGGGTGAAAGTGGAAAGATTGAACGCATAGAGCTACTTGATTTTTACGAGGCGAGAGTGCAAGAAAAGCAGGAGTTAAAAGATATCGAGGACAGTGTCCCCCCTCTTGCACAGATAAATATTATTCTGGACAAAGTAAGCAAGCATAATCCAAAATTAGCGATACAGTATAAAAAAAGGAGTAACTCCTTCTTTAAAGAGGTCACATTTTTAGAAAAAGCAAAGCTCAATGATATAGATGATTCTGCACATTTAATTCTACCCAGGAAGAAAAATTGTAGTATCGAACAGATTGCGGTTTTTAAGAAACAAAAATCAAAAAAGAACTTTTTAATCGACAAAAAACTTTGGGACAAAATGAATAACACCAATAAAGCTGGACTTATTCTTCATGAAATCATTTATGAGCACTTGTCATACTTGGGTGAGAAAAACTCAGTAAAAGTCCGGCAGATCAACTCATTATTTTTCAGTAAGAACATGAACAATATGGATACAAAATCCTACTGGAAAAAACTCCAAGATTTAAAAGTACCCATATATCGAGAAATCATGTGAAGGTGGGGTTTGAATCGCTAAGGTTTCTGGAAAGTAACTGAAAAAGTTATTTTTACTTAATAATTCTAGTGGCTTATCGAGCCAAATGGCGGATTCGCCGCAAATCACCGATTAAGTCTTAACTTCATTATAAATTTCAAATAGTTATCAACACTAAGACTTTTCCCGTGTCCAAAAAATGTCCACAAAATTGTGATCGTCTGTGATACTGATTTTAGACGGTGGATTCTCAGCTAAAGATTTCTTGGAATGGATTCAAATGTTTGCTTCCAATTCACTTCTTTTCTGATCTCATCATAGGATTCGCAGTATCCTGCTGAAACGACCCGTTTTCCTTTTTCACTAAACCAAGTTATTCTCCAATCTAAAGAGCGATTGTCTAGGTGCGCTTTAGAAATTATAGCTAGACAAAACCTCTTCTGCGTAAGCATCTCCTTTTTTGTTCCATTGATTGTATGCTTTTAGTGTGTTTCTGGCATTTTTGGTATGGCCTCTAACCACATGATAGCCTGGAGGGCACATCTCTGAAGGTTTTGGTTTTTCAAGCTTAGCCATCAACCTGCCTCCAGAGATGGCATTACTCTTTTAACGAATTCATCAAACAGTGGAACCGTGAATTCGGTATCCCCATAGGTAGGACTATATATCATTCCTTTCTTAATTAAGTTATTTCTAGTTGGCGATAGCCTCTGCATCTTGTCTCCAAAAGCAGCAGCAATATCTCCTGATCGATGTGGCCCAGGCCCCAACTCAGCAAGAGCTCGAATATATTTTTTTTCTTTTGGAGTTAGTCGATCAAATCTCACACGAAAAAAACTCTCATCTAAACGATTTGTGGATTCTTGGGATGCCATTTTGGCAGAGTCAATGTCAATCGGAGATTGACTGGCAATATTCCAAGAATGATATCCCCACTCCTGGATGAAATAAAGGTAACCTTTGGTTTTGGATATTATCTCCCTAACGGCTTCTTGAGTAAACTCTACAGCTTGTTGTTTTACCGGTTCTTGTAATGCTCTTGTCGCATCACCCTTATTTAAAGCTCCTACAATAGGAAAATCGAACAGCCTTTCGGCATAAGATTTAGATCTGCCGGCGAGCCCTACTAGTTGTAGAAGGCCTGCACCTACCAAAACAAGGGGCAGCTGTTTTTGCGCAATCTTATGAATTGAAATTATAAGAGCACTAAATTCCTTTTCAGTTAAATATTGAAGTTCATCAATTATAATAGATACAGCAACTCTACGATCATGAGCTGCTTCTGCGACGGCAATTAGAAGGACTGGCAAATCTGATTCAAGGTCTCCGCTATCTGCGGTTCCCGTTTCCGGATCAACATCAAGACTGAGGAAGAGAAAAAGGTGCGAAGGTATAGCCTACAGGAGGTGATGGAGCTTCACCAAAAACGCGGTAATATGGAGAACTTCATCAGGGAGGAGAAGTATTCATATGATTTGAAGCACTTCCCCTGCCAGAAACTGGATGCCAATAGAGCCTACGGATTGTTGGCACAAGTGGCGCACAATATGCTTCGCTACGTATCGGTGTTGATGAAGCCAGATAAACCCCACTATTCAAAAAAATTAAGAAAGAGATTTATTTTTCATGCAGGAAAGGTTGTGAAGACAGCCCGACAACTTTTCTTGAAGATCACCGAGGCTGGATATGAGGAGGTCATGAGACTGAGTTATCGCCGGCAAGAATTCCCCTACGAGGCTCTTCGGCATAGAACTAAGTCCGAAGGGCTGAGTCTCAGAGTAGGACTTTTGCACATCTAAAGTCTGAAGAGGCTGGTGGAAAACTGGGCATAATTTTTTGAATTGTTTTGGAATTCAAATTTGGCCGATTTTACGCAGCTTATCCACAGATCCGGGTCAAGTTATATAGATACAACAGGTTGGATCTGGGGCAATTTTGGAAACTTGGCATGAAACCCCACCAACCAAATATACGGAGAGGCCATTTGGATCGTACTTTTTTCAGCATCTAAATTGAAATAACTTCACGCTTACTTGGCCACTTCTGGGTGTCGCTGATTCATATAAGCGATTGAAACTACTGGCTTTTATTTGGTCCCGCCCGTATCTGTTGTTGGTGGTCTTTGCTTTGCTCTTATTATGTCCATCCTAATCTTCACGAGGAGCGTATTTTGAAACATTTCAAAATCCTAGCTATTTTCATGGCTCTCTATTTGAGCATTGGAGCCAACCTTGCTAATGCCATGGATATCTGTCAACAGCCGTTTGAGCAAGTATGTGACGAGTCTGCGGTTCGATCTCATAGAGAAATTGTTGGTAAGCTGAAAGGAATTGTTCGTACTGTTCGTTGGGAGGCTTTGAATGAACTTGGATATACCAACTGGCGAGAATTTTTTAACTCCAGATATGCTGAAAATGGATTGATAGCACCAAAGTACAATCTCAAGAAGTTAAAAGTGATGCGAGGCTTGGAGGATTGGTGGTTATGGAAACTGTCGTCTTCTGAATCAATCCCTCAAATAGAGTCCTGCGAAAAAGGTGTTGAGTCTCTATTTACTGGTCTTCAATATAATTCACCTCTAGGAGAGTTCAGAGTTCGGTTCCCAAAGGTACTGGATATAATCAGATCCACAAGAAGAGAGGAGCTGCGACTGGCCCTATCTCAGGGCAAACACTCGATAGAGCTTTATAACGAAGTTATGGAAAATCACTGCGATTCTAAAGAAATGAAAAACGCGAACAAAGAATTGTGTGAAAAATTTAAAAACCTCAAGGTGTCTTTTCTTCTCGCCCCAAAAAAAGACCATTTAGACGAGTCACTTTTTGAAAAGGTCGAAGAAACATTAAATCAGCTTGCTGACAATGGTGATCATTCGTATTTGTCATTTTCAGAAGAAATACTTAAAGAAATAAAATATTCCAGTTTATCAAATTTGCAGAAAAGGCATTTTCATTCATATACTGCAAAAAAATTCTGCACGATCCCCGGAGCTGTAAAGACAATTAATACATCAATCAAAAGTGCGTTTGACGAATACTTGAAAAAGGTCTTTAGCTCTAAACCTGTAATTGAAAAAATATTGACTAAAATTTATGACCCCTCACTGAAAAGTGCCCTCGAAGAGGATTTCTCTGAAATTAAAGAAAATATCGTTTTTTTAGTCAATTCGTGGAACATACCCGAAGAAACAAAATTGGAAATCGCAAACTCATTCGCCGGTCTACAACTGAACTGGCCAACTCTTCCAGAAAATAAGTTTTTTAAAGAGGATGAAGAAACCGGCTTGCTTATTTTGGATGAACAAAAAATTCCAATGTCTAATTTAATAATCTCTAGTTTTGTGGACCCAGAACTGGAAATACTTTCAACAGTCAATGCTTTTTATCTGCCACATGTTACGTTTGGAAAGGTCTCGATTCACACTCAAGTGAACATGCTGCCTTACTTCCTAGAGTTATATAAAACTAACCCAGAAGGTGTGAAGTTTGTTATGGCTCATGAAGCGGGACACAACATCGATTTCGATTTAGCCGAGGTTAATGATTTTGAGGGGCTACAGTCTTTCTATTCAAAAATATTCGACTGCTACTCAAGTTCGGAATCTTTTAAAATGAGCTATGATCAAGCGGGTGAAACCTTAGCGGATTTTATTGCATCCGAAGTCATGTCATTGAAAATGGGAAATCAAATAGACGAAAATATCAGGATCGCAAAGAAATCGTTGGCTCCTTTCTGTGTATTTGACAGTATGAAATCTCAACTTTTCTTATCGGGTTCACACCCGGAGCCGTATTTTAGAATCTCCGCAGTGAGCCTTGCAAATCCAAGCGTGCGAACAAAACTCAGATGTGAAACGCCTCAAGAAAACTTTAAGAGCTGTGGATTGAAATAGGGCGGTCTATTTGACTAGAGACCACCGAGGGGAAACTTATTGAGTTTAGCTATCAATTTATTTTTTGTAGTGAACAATCGCGATCACTACAGCAGTTCACTACAAGTTACTGCAAATGCCATGATTAGCTATGATTTTGAGTGAGATGGTGAAGAGAAGAGCCTATGGTGATTTTATTCTTAAGTTATTAAAATTTGTGCTTTTTGATTTTGAATTGCGACGTCTCGCGGATTCTTCGCTTCCGCTGTTATTTCAAAAGTTTGGACAACATTGTAGCCAAGGTGAAGCCTTTGGCTAGTTTCGCAGCTGCAAGGGCTAGGCGGTCTCTTTCTCCAAACGCTCAGCAATCCATATCTTCAAAAGAGTCTGGTAGCCAATGTCACCCTTTTTCTTAGCGACCTTTTTTAGCTTGTTTACCATGTCTTTTGGAAGCCGAATGCTCGTCGAGATTCCAGAGACCTTCTTTTCCGGTACAACCTCAACTGACTTTGCCTCATCCCAATCATCCGGATTGTACTTATAAGCTTTTTTAGTTTTTTTCTTTCTCATAAATCCCATCCTGTAATGATCCGGGCGGTTGAAGACCCAAGATCCTCAAAAATCAATCTCAGCCAGCGACCTTGATTGGTTCTACCATCAATACGGTAGCGTTTCGGACCGTGCTTTTTCTTATTGGGAGTAATCACATAAGGGTTAAAGAAAACCTCTTCAGCCTCTGAATCCCTGATGCGATGTAGAGCTAGATGTTCCTCATTGTGTTCATCCCAAATGAAGAAATACCAGCGTTTCCCTTGAAGCCCAGTCACAGCATAGTGTACCTCATTTGTAGCTACACTTCAATAGGCTCAATGGTTTGATCCGAAAAGATCCACCACCTGGCCCATGATTTCGGTTTCTGGCAGCAGTTTTAAGCCCTCAGTCACGCCCTGAACCTCAATTCCAGCCAATCTAATGTAGATTTGCATGGTCTCAAGATCTTTTCTACCTATAGTAAATCTGTCACCCTGGTCACCCATGGGTGACGAAATATCGCCCCTTAATTGCTCAAAATGACTGAGCAAAAAAAGTTCTCCCTTATCTATAGTGAAAATTGTTAGTGTTGTTAGCCTCCCTAACCAAGCGGGACGCATCCACTCAGAAAAGTACAGCTAAAATGCAAACCCTCCTACCTATGGTAAAAAAGTTCGTATTGTTCGCTAGTAAGCTGTGAAGTAGGGAGAGCATTGGCGGGAGAGCATGTATTATTGAGTGCTTAGGAAGCCATGCTCGGCTGAATAGGGCAATCTGGGCCAGCCTGTGGATTTTTTAGATTTGATTTGTTTACAGGCTCTCTTTAAGAACTAATTCTGTTGTGCTATGAAACAAAAAACCTTCTAACAAAAGGTATTTAAGGAGAGAGTATGAGGTTCCCCTGGTTGGCTTTATTAATATTATTCCAAGTTCATTCTTACAGCGCATTTAGTTTAGAAACCAATTATCTTGGAGCAAGAGACGCTTCTGTAGAAATGGGCCTCTCTGAGGGGTTGGCCAGGTCTTTGATTTCAGCCAACTACGGATACAACATTGAATTTAGCAAAACTATTTTGATTACTCAGTTTTCTTTTTCGACGTATGAAACAACACCCAACACCTGCTTTACTTTAGGACAACAAATCGCTGGTCTCACTTATTTATGGTATCTTAAAGGCAAAGATTATTTATCAAATGGAATGAGCGTTTCTGATCTCATACAAGAAACCAACCAATTAGCAAACTCAGCATGTTCGGTAAACATTATAGGTGTAGATGAAATATTGAGAATTTCAGACGAGTTTGACCTTGTTGACAAGTTGACCGCTATAACGAGATCCACATTTCTGGCGAGAAATGGTTGGGATTACAATTACAAAAATTCTCCCGATTTAGATCAATGCTTATTAGCTGGTATTCAGGATGCGATGGTTTTTCTGTATTCACCAGGTGGGATCTTTCAGGACCAGAAGATGTTAGATTATCGTAACGACTCCCATCCCGGTAATGAATGGATAATGTCTCGTGGCGAATATATGTCTAGTAAGGTTAGAGTTAGAGATCAGTGTAAAGATCAGCACTTTCTTTTGGAGCCAGCTAGCAACATCAGGAACATATATATTGGACTTTAATCACTTGAATTTTGAGCTGAAATTTTTCTTTGAATTGAGCGATCTCGTACACACGACATCGCTCTAAGCATAAGTCCAAAATTATTTTTTATTCAAGAGATTTTATTCAAAAAGCTAGAGTTCCTTATATACAACTCTTGTGGGAACTTTTTTTCCGTTTAGCTCTTGCTCATATATAATATCGGTTGCAGTCGCACCAATAGAGTCCCAAAAATTCTTTGCTATGGAATTGTCCTCTACCACTCCACCGACTACCGTAGATGCTCCCGAAGCTTTGATGAATTCAAGCATTTTTAGGACAATACGTCCGCCAAAGAGGGTCTTACGATATTTCTCTTCAGTTATTAATAAGCCAAGGAGCCATTCTCCTGCCCTATGACGATCTCTAATGAGTTCAGAAAAGCCAACCATAGAGCCTTCTGAAAGACAGCCCACTAATACTTTGTTCTCTACAGGGACACCTTCAGGGCAAGAGGTGAATGTATTCTTAACATAATCAAGTGTGGGAGTTGTATTTTCATAGTTTTCAAAGAAATCTTTGTTTCTAATAAAAAATTCTAGAACGAGCTGAGCATGTTCTTCAAAACTAAGAGTAATTAAATTAATTTCTTTTCTTGCCATAGGGCTTTTTACTCTGTGGGATACCATTGGTCAGTAAAAGAATCTAAAAATCGAATTTTAGGTCACTTAGCTTCAGATCAAGAGCGAAATTCAAGAAAACTGATGAATACCTGAATCACCTTATTGCTTTAGCGTCCAAAGATAAGCAAAAAAATCCCCCAAATTCTTGGGGGATAATGCTCTCAAATAAGCTTTAGACTTGGTTTTTCTGGGTCTGGTGGTGGACTCTTGTCCTTGGCCTCTTTGAGCATTTCTCTTTTCTCCGCACTGATTGCACCGTGACTGCATCCTGCGATTTTGGCAATCTCCCTGTACGTCATCTTTTGTTTTAAAAGAGCGCGTATAAGTTCGCTGGGCCTTGTTTTCTTTCTACCGATCACTTTTCCTTTGGCCCGTGCGTGAGCAATTCCTGCTCGAACTCGTTGAGCAATAAGTTCACGTTCCATGGCCGAAAGGGCAGCTAAGATGGTAAACATCGCCACACCCATAGGGGAGTTAGTTTCAATTTTCTCTGTGATGCTAACAAATTCAGTCCCATGACTTTTGAATTCGTTAAGGGCATTGAGAAGATGAGTTGTGGAACGAGCGAAGCGGCTAAAGGCAAAGACAATGACCTTTTTGATTTTCTTCTCTCTTACAACTTCCATAAGCTTGTTGAGAGCGGGACGAGAGGCCTTAGCACCTGATTGGTTTTCGTCACAAAAAAGTTCATAGTCACTAATGCCATTTTGCTCACAGTAGACTTCGAGTGCCCTGATTTGGGTTTCAAGTCCAGAGGCCTGCTGATCAGTTGAAACTCTGGCGTAAAGGGCGACAGTGGGATGAGATTGAATGGAATTCAATTGATTCATAGAGTTGATTTCCTTTAAAAAATGAAAAGAAAGAAGTGGGCTTTTAGGCCAAGGGAGACAAAACTGGTGTTACTTAAACCTAGATCCGCGGATTCAACGCATCGCCAAAACTAGGTAGTTGCTTCCAGTAGGGGCTTTTGCAGTTTTTTGTTCATATTGAAAATTCACCTTTTGGG
>JAUILT010000140.1 GCA_030432925.1 Bdellovibrionia bacterium
CTTCAAACTGCCATCGGCGTTCAGCCATGGTCTTTTGGTGTTCTTTGACATTGGTTCCCCCAAAAAGTTTCGCCGAGCAAAAGTGCTCGGGTCGATGTTTCTTGAGGACGGGATATTTCAATGGCTGTACCAATTGGGCCAAGATAGACAAGTAGCTGTAATGAAAAGGAAATTTTCTTCAAGTCTGTTTCGTCAACAAGTGGACAGCTTCAAAGGTTATCAAGATCTTGATGTGCTGAATTGATGAATGCTTTTATTTTCAATGGGTTGATTCACAAACTAGTGTGTCTCTAAGTTTTGTCAGGATGTTGATGGAGGCCCTAGGCAAGTACTATAAGGCAGTAGATGGAATTCTAAGAGACCTGTAGTCAGTGAGCCGGATGGTCGGTCCCGAAGCATTAACAATTGATTCTACTCAAGCTCTTCATTCAATCTATTTGGTGGGTGACCTCCTTTTTGGCATATGCTACCCTCTTTCATTATGGAAAACCTCGAATACAAAAGACTTAGCGCAGAAGACATGGACCTATGGTTTCCTTTTAGAATTGCTTCTTTGAAGGAGAGTCCAACAGCATTTTTGGCCGATCCCGAGAAAGAGCTTTCTCAGGGAGTCGATTTTTTTAGATCCAGAATAGTTGAAGGTGGTGATGACAACGTCATTTTTGGTTGTTTTGAGGCGAATAAGATTGTTGGAGCAATTGGGGTTGTACGCGAGTTTCACTTCAAATCATCTTATAAAGCATTTATATGGGGAATGTATGTTGCCCCAGAGTTCCGAGGACTCAAGATAGGTGGGAAACTTCTGGATATGGCGGTTCAATATGCGAAAGAGAGAATGAAGGTAAAACAACTCACTCTATCGGTTGAATCGACCAGAGAATCAGCAAAAGCTCTATATCAGTCTCGGGGATTTAAAACATGGGGCCAAGAGAAGAATGCTATTCATGTAGACGGAAAATATTTTGATGAAGAATACATGGCTCTTCAGCTAAATAGCTCCGATGCCTAAAGAGACCAGAGCTTTAGATGTGAGAAGCAATGGATAAGCTCCAAATCCCAATTCTTAATACAGATCGACTTGAGTTAGCACCCCTTTCAATGGCCCATCAAGAAGGTATGTTTTCATTATGGTCAAACGAGAAAGTTACTCGGTATTCTGGCAGAGTAAATGACTTTGATGGAAACGAAATTGTTATGCCGGCTAAAAAAGTGAGTGATAGTAATCTAATCATCGATTTCTGGCTCAAAGCAGCTGTCATGGGCTGGGGGTTTCGTTGGGCTTTGATTTCTAAAGAAAGTGATAACTGCTTTGTCGGGATAGTTGGTTTCAATTCTTTGGAGAAAGATTATGAAATTGCGTTTCACCTGCTTCCAACTTTTTGGGGGAAAGGAATTATGACTGAAGCGTCTATGAAGGCAATTGAATGGGCTCAAGAGAGAGGTGCGGAAACTATCACCGCATTTATTGAGCCGAATAACTTGTCCTCAATTGAACTTGTCCAACGATTGGGACTGAGCCCAACGAAGGAATTCTCAAATGAGGCTAGAAAATACTTGAGGCTATTGAGCTAGTGCTTGTATTTGAAATGAAATTTTTGGAGTGACCTATCGTGGGTAAGAAAAATTATTTGATTGAAGGTGTTTCAGGCGCCGGCAAGACAACGGTAGCGACAGAGTTAAATCGTCTAGGTTATCAAGCCATTCATGGAGATCGAGAGCTGCGGTATAGAGGGGACCCAATTACAGGTGACCCGATTGCTCCTGAAGATTACGAACACAATCCCGTTTGGATGTCAGAACATCAGCTCTGGGACCTCGAAAAAGTCAACTCTTTCATAAATAATAGATCCGAAGAAGTAACTTTCTTATGTGGTGGATCAAGGAATTATTCTAGTTTTCAGGACTCACTTGATGGCATTTTTATCCTCGAAGTAGATAAGGACACCATGAACCGACGAATTGATGAACGCGTAGCGGTTGACCCTACTGACTTTGGAAGCAAACCAGAAGAAAGAGAGCTGATTTCACAGTTGTTTGACTCCAAGCAAGATATTCCAAAAGATGGTATTAAAATAGATGCAAATAGACCTCTAAAAAAGGTGGTCGAAGATATACTTAGGTATATTCAAGATTCACCCAATAAATAGTTTGAAAAAACCGACTGGTTGAATCGAAGACTATGTCTTTTCAGACCCTAAAAAGTTCAATACATTTATTTTTCATGCGACAGGTTAAAATGTCTGTGCTACCAACTTTGCATGGACTTTAATCAGCAATCATTATTGGACCACCTTGATCCTCTCTTCTCTGTAGCTCCTGAAACTGGTGGTTTGCTGCGGGTCTCTGAAATGAATGGTTACCCAATAACCCTCTGTTTAGGCTCACTGAGTGGAAATAGTTTAGAATCGCAATCTATCAGCTTTCCTATCTATAGTATCGCCAAAACCATTTTGGCAGTGTTGGCCATCGAAATGGTTGGCCATGAAAAGCTGAAGCTCGATACTCCCATTGGTGAATTACTAAAAAGAGAGATTCCTGACTGGTTGAAAGAAGTTTCTCTTAGAAATCTTCTCTCTCATAGGTCTGGCCTTTTCGATTATGGAGCCTTCAAGGATTATCACGAAGCGGTCAAAGGTTGCCCGCAGTGTGCTAGTGGAAAGGAAAGCTTTACCGCACAAGTATTTGAAAAAGGTCCACAATTTAAGCCAGGCGAATCATTTTTCTATTCAAATACTGGTTACATGCTGATTCGAGAAATTCTTGAATTCTGCCATGGTGAAAAGCTACAAAAATTATTTGACGAAAAAATTGGGTCTCAGCTGAATATTTCAATGGAGTGTCTCGATGGCCCTTCACATTCAATTATGTCTGGATACTCCCCCTACCTAAATAAAGCTTGTCCCGATACGAAGGGGCTATATGATTTTTCTTGGGTTTTTCATGGAACGTTTCGAGCAACCCTGGATAGTCTAAGCAACTTCTATGCAAACCTAGAGGAATTAGTGGGTCACGAGTTGTTTAGCGAAATGACAAACCTTCATTCCCTAGACTTTCCTCATCCAGATATTCAACCCTCTTATGGCCTTGGTCTGATGGGGGACATGAATTCCAGTTTTGGCCCTGTCTACGGTCACAATGGAGGAGGGCCTGGGTTTTCTGTTGCATCCTATGTCTCACCCTTAAAAGGCTTAGTGGTAACGGCTATTGTAAATCGTGACAGCTCAGTAGAAGCTGAAAAAGTCGTTTTTGAAACTCTCAAGCAAATTTAGGTAAACCCCTCCATTTTCAAAAAAGCTATCAGTCTGGTCATCGTTGCCGAAAGTCGATAAAAAAAGAAAGAAAAAACGTCGATTTTGTGAACCGTGGTGACAAGATGCTGACTGGGGTTCTTTCGCAGTGAATGCTGTGAGTCGTGAATAAGGTTACTCCATCTGAAAACTGTCTTATAGATCGAAAACCGCATCAGCGCATTTGCCTCCTATACAAGTTTCTGAAGATTTTGATATAAAAAACCATGGTTGATGATCGACTACAGAACCTCCCTATTTCCACTGTGAAAGCGCTGATTGGTGAGCAGTTTCCAGAATGGAGGAATCTTACTCTAAAACCAGTAAGATTAAGTGGGTGGGATAATCACACTTTTCACCTGGGCGAGGATATGCTTGTGCGACTTCCAAGTGCGAGCAGATACGAGCCTCAAGTTGAAAAAGAACATGAATGGTTGCCAAAATTATCCAAGCATCTCAGTTATAAAATTCCTGAACCCGTAGCTCTCGGTAAACCAAATTCTTATTATCCATGGCATTGGTCAGTATATAAATGGATCGGCGGCAAAAGCTTAAATTTTCTAGAACAGGAAGATGTTCAGGTTTTGGCTGCCGACGTAGCACATCGCCTCATAGAACTCCACCAAGTTCCCTTTGAGAGTGGGCCGACTCCTGGTGCGCACAATTTCTATCGCGGTGCAGGTCTCTCAGTTTACAATTCAGAAACGCGAGCTGCTCTAAAGAAATTGACTGGCATCATAGATGTAAAATTAGCAGGAAGCTTATGGGATCAAGCCCTTCAGTCAAAATGGGGGGAAAAGCCTCTTTGGGTCCATGGTGATTATAGCGCTGGAAACATTTTGGCCGAAAATGGAAGAATTATTGCTGTAATCGATTTCGGCTGCATGGGGATCGGTGACCCAGCCTGTGATCTCGTGATAGCTTGGACTGCGTTTACTGGAGATGCGAGAAGAAAATTTAAGGAGAGTTTTTCTTTCGACCTTGACACTTGGGTAAGAGCAAAGGGATGGGCACTTTGGAAAGCACTAATAACCTTGGTCTCAATCGAAGAAGCCTCCAGCCAAAGGTTTATAAAACTAGAGGGCTTAGTCGAGGACATTCTAGCAGACTAAAAGGTCTGAGAAGTTATGGAATCCATGTACAAATTACTGGTGCCTCATGACTCGTAAAGTGAAGCATTTGCACTCCCCAAGTTTTTATCAAAATCTTGACGATTTTTGTGTTTGCGAAAATATCTTTTGATTTCAAGTTATTACGTTGATTTCTCATTGACACTATCAACATGTTGATAGTGCTCGAGGAAACACTCCCTGTTTATATTAGCGAATAATATTAAGTGCTTAGTTTGCTTGCATTGCGATTGCAGCACACAGGTATCAAGATCTTGATACCTACTGGCCAAATACTTCATTGCGTAGTACTTAAGCATTGAGGTTGGCACTAATAGTCAAGTGGGTTTCTCTCGTGATTTCTCAGTCTTAAGTGTGTTGGCACCCCAATTGCCTAGTGATGTTTGTGTAATCTCAATCGCTTTAGGGGGGCGACCAGCAATGAATAAAAAAATTCTTATCATCGATGACGATCCATCTGTTTTAAGTTCATTTCAGCTTTATCTGCAAGACTCCAACTTGGAACTCGTTCTGTGCTCCTCGGGCGACGATGGTATCGACCAATTCAAGATCACTCCAGAAGACTTCGTCTGTGCTTTTGTGGATTACCAGCTCACCGATGAGTTTGGTGATCAGGAAGCTGTGGGCCACAAGATCACCGAGGCTTTGAAAGAAATCGACCCAAGCCTCTACGTGGTCATGATGTCGGGAGATGAGTCTAAGGAGGCCTTGGAGTCTTGGCTCAAGGCTGGAGTTGATAAATTCATTTACAAGCCCATGGGAGAAAAGACTGTCTCCACTTTGGTTCAATATGCCGAAGATCTCTTTGCTGAGAAGTTTCCACATCACGGCGAGCGAGTCATTAACGAAAATGGGATGGTCGGAGTCTCCAAAAGTATTAAACAGGTCTGTAAGCTTGCAAAGAAGTTTG
>JAUILT010000141.1 GCA_030432925.1 Bdellovibrionia bacterium
TATCTGTTCCTGTGTTTGCAGCACCTTCAATCATATCTAGGTTAGGATCTACAAAGATTGAAGTTCTTATTCCGTTATTTTTAAATTCAGAAATCAAGCCTGGGCCTCAAGAATAGACTGCAAAAGTTTTTCAACGGGGGCTTCTACTTCTTTCAATTGGGTCAAAATTTCAATGGATCGCTCTACTAAAGGACTGTCCTTTTCTAGAATCACCAGTAAATCCTCAGAGTTTTCTTTGGGCAACGTCTCCACCGAATAACTCCCCTGAATATCCCATTCCAGCTCACCTCCAGCACGATGAAACTCCCCTCCTTCAAAAATCATGGCCTGACCATCAAATGACACCATAGCTCGAGTGATCGTGTTGTCATCAGGACCCCACAAAAACACGTTCGTATTGTTAGGACCATGGAACCAGTAGTTAAAGTCCACGTGATCAGAAAAATACTGAGGGGACACTAAGATCATGTGAGATCCTATAATTTTGTCTTCAAGAAATTCATCAATACGCATACGAGCCACATGATCAATCTCCTGAAATTGAATCCCCACAATAGAGTCATTGAACCAGATGATTTTGGAAGCCACTTGAAAAGGGTCCATATCTCCGAGAAGCATTCTCACGTCTAGACACTGCCCCTCTTCTATCGCAAGGCCTTTTGGATTTTCCACAGCAGCACCGGAATAGCTAATGTCAAAAATCTGCAATGGGCTCTGTTTCTCTTCTCCTAACCACTCTAATTGAGCCCCCACCAAAGCCCTAGCATTCTCCAGATCGTTCTTGATACTCACTCTCGGAAACCGACGGCGATTAAAAGAATTATTTTCTGATGATTTTTGAGCCTCTTTTTTACTCTTCGTCACAGCGCATCCTCTCCGCTCATTTTATTCCGTTCAACAAATAGTCTCATTTTCTCAGCAATTTTTTGAAATACAACCTCCAATCCAAAGACCACAAAAAATTGAGGCATGGGAAGTTTCTCAAAGTTATAAAGAGCCGTCATGGCCACCTCTGTTTTTCGACTCTTTGCATCTTTTATTCGAAAAGCCACAACCATTCCTTTCAACGCTCCCTGCACCACCTTCATATGAATCCAATCCTCCTTATCTTTGTTCTCTGCTTCTACCTGGAGAATCATTTTTGCATGATACTTAAAGGCCTCCATATGAAGGAAAAGGCGTTGAGTCGAAGGCGTCCACCGAGAAGCCCGAATAGATTCATGAATTCCTGACCACTTCTCATATTGGGTGAGAGCCTCCCAGGTCTGCGAACGAGGCCGGTGAATAACTCCCGCCCCTAAAATTTTTAATTGTTTGTTTTTTTTCTGGCTAGTTTCTACGGTTTTTACAGATACATAAATAGCCCGCTCTTCGAGCATTTTTTGATAAACAGACTCTTTTTTTTCCCAAAATGGTTTTTGAGGAAGTCGGGCCCTTGGAAACTCCGAAGATGCAGCCCAACATGCCTGTAAAACCAGCAAATAGCTGAAGAAAAGGGAGACTCCCAAAATCCAAAAAGATCTTACTGACACCTTAAAAAAATCCCCGTATCACAACCTTTAAGGTAACGCGTCTTAGGAAAGGGTCAATGAAATGATGCAAACACCGACCACCAGTTGGAAACGAGAACTGCCCATGCTGGCAACCTATTCTAGGATCTTTCTGGCCGTTGTCATTGTGGCTCTACTTTTCAGTCATTGGCAATGGGCTGGCTGGGCTTCAGCCCTACTGTTTTGCCTGGCCTCACTGACGGACTGGCTGGATGGATACTGGGCTCGAAAGTTTCAAGCAGAAAGTATTATGGGTCAGTTTATGGATCCGATTGCTGATAAACTTCTTGTATTACCTATTTTGATCATGCTTCTGGAATTGGGTCGAGTGGATCCTTTTATGGTTATATTGCTAGCCTCTAGAGATATCTTTATTGGTGGCTTAAGATCAGTGGCTGCAGCCAATAATGTAGTGATTGCTGCTAAGCCCTTTGGCAAATGGAAAACGGGCTTTCAGATGGTTTCCATACCCATGTTGCTCATTTCGACTCCGGTATTTGGCCTGCCTTTAGCTCAAATAGGCGTTGGTGGCCTGTGGGTCAGTGTACTCCTTTCTATGGTTTCTGGAGTTCAATATTCCTATGGTTACTGGAAAGGTCGCAGCCCTACTGATCCGGTTTGAACCTTCTGGATCAGTATAACAAACACACCATGTCAGTGAAGATACTTTCGTTTTTGACAACCCAACTCAATTTGGCAACTATATACAGACTTTGGGTGTACCCAAAAAGTCATTGAGTTTGTCAGGTGGACATGGAGTTTTTACGTTCAAATTTGTGGGAAATCAAAAAATCCTCCACTGTGAGGATTTATGGGATTCTTTTAAGCCTATGCCATATTCTTACTTTTATATTCTGGCTACAAAATGACCAGCTCCCCCTAAAACTCGCCCAATCCACTTCACGCATGTGCTGGCCCGTTATGGAAGAGTGTCAGCTTATCACATCCGTACCCTTCTCGATGCTCTCACTTTTCTTTGCTGCTTATTTATTATTTGCCATCATTTCTGTACTGGTGCTTTTTTCTTCTCGACTTGTTGGAATGGGGTGGTTTTTTGTTTTTCTGGCCACAGCAATGAAAGCTGTGCTTTATTTTCAAGACTATCGGCTTTCTACAAATATTCACTACCTACACTTCCTTATGCTCGTTGTATGGTTGTTTCTTCCCAGCAAGATACTTTCCTTTAAAGTATTACTTGCAGGCTATTTTATCACCTCCGGGGTCCACAAGCTCTCTCCAGAGTGGCTCACTGGCCGCTGGTTTATGGACCACTTGAATATCCCAGTAAAACTGGCTGAATGGTTGGCCGCTCTTTCCACCATCATTGAGTTTATTGCTCCGGTGGTTTTATTTTTAAAAGATGGTCGCTATTTTATCTCTGCATTCTTAGTGTTACTTGTCTATCTGGGAGGGCTGTTTTACGTAAATGGATTTTTGCCTCCATCTATGCTTGGATTGATGCTGTTTGTGTTTGCCCTACAAATGATGGAAGAACGTAGAGTTGAAAGAGAGTTTATCTACCAAAGTTTTATTCGCCCAGAGCCCAGTAAAATCTGGTCCGTTCTCATTGTTGCTATTTTTGTTATAGGACAGGCCCTCCCATGGATCCCTTCTTTACCTGTACCATTACAAAAAGCCGGCGTCTTGCTATCTCTTAAAAAGCAATCCAAAATCAATGAATGTCGACAAACTACATTTCTGATTTACAAAAACCAGGTGGAAGAACTCCCCTCTGACATCAATAAGGGTATTTCCGAAGAAAGCCGATGCGACCCCTACCTAAGGTTTCTCGAGGCCAAATCCCATTGTGAAGAGCATAGAGATAAAGAGGGGTTTATTACTATATCATCGTTTTTTTCCAGTCGGGGCCTTAAAGACACGAATTTTCATAGAATATTTGAAGTTGAAGACATCTGCCACCCGGACACCCGCTTTTCTCGTTTGAAAGGGGGGAGCCATGGAATATGAAAATAAATACCGCCCCAAATGGTACCAGTTAATGCTGCTCATTCTATATAGCATAGCTGTTATCTACACTGTGTTAGTGAATAATCCCTATTTGTATAGCAGCAAACAATACCAAGAGGGACTCGCAGGTAAAAAAGACAATAGTTTTCAGCCTGTAATCACGAAACTTGGAAAATCCAGAAGTAACCTCTCAGAGAGCCAATCACCAAGCCGATTTAGCTGGAAAATGAATGCCTCTGATCCTACAGACGAAACTAGAGATAGGCGCTATATCGAAGTCACCCTAACTCCGCTGCTCATGGAATTAGATAAAAAACCAGAAGCCCCCCAGTGGTCTCTTCTTAAAGAGCACATCATTATGGCTTCAAAAGAAAGCCTCTATGGAATCAGTTTTGAAGGGCAAACCCTCTGGAAATTCAAAAGCCATAACACGCGTGAAGGCGGATACTTTTTTGAACCCGTTGCTGACGCCTCATCCATCTACCTAACAAACTCCTCTGGACATATTTATAATCTACGCTTAAATGACGGTCGGCCTCTCTGGTCCTCTCACCTCCAAGGGGAGATACTCTCTCCGGGCTTTCTCCTCAATAGCTCTCTATACGCTATCTTGAAAACCAAAAAAGAAGCTAAGGATAAAAAGAAAGTAGGAATGAAAGCTCAACTTGTATCTATCCACCGAATGACTGGGCAAATAGATAAGGCCTCTGAAGACCTTGGCCTCAAACAGCAGTCCACCTTCAGTTTCGATAAGAAATCTCACTTATTATTTATAACCAGTGCTGAAAAACTTCTAGCATTGAAACTTCCCGAAATGACCCCTGTCTGGCAAAAGAGCTTATCTAGCCATGTTATTGGCCCAGCAGTCATTACTGAAAATCAAGTTCTGGTGTCACTGAGGGAGGGCAAACTAAAGGTCTATTCGCTGACTAAAGGCAGTGAAATCCATGAGGTAGAATTAGAACAACCCTTAGCTAGTCCACCCACTCTGATTCCTCTTTATAATAGAGTTGCCGTCACTTCCACTGATGGCTATCAACATGTGATTGACCTGGATGGTGGCAAACGGCTTTGGCGATTTGATTTGAATAACTCTAATAATATCTGGTCGTCTTGGTCCGCCCGCCTGAGTGGCAATTTTATTGAAGAATTACAAATGAAGTGGCGCTACAAAGGTTGGACCATTTGGTCACCTTGTGTACAAAAACGTATCTGCATCTACAATCCCGAAAAAGGCCAAATTGTGGGACGAGTGATGTTAGGTGGCCAGCTCTCTTCACTTCCCCGCTACCAAGAAAGCTCTTTTCATGTCCTTCTAGAACAAGAGACTGGCTACGCTCTAGGACACTACATGGAGCGCCCTGCAGCCAAAAAAATATCCCAGAGCTCTAATTAATTCATCAAGGAGCTTGTTCTGCTACTGACACAGCACCTCTTTCTCTTAGAGCCATTCGCCTCATTTCTACCAGATCTGGCTTGATTTTTTCCAGTTGACTCTGAGAGACAGCCAGCTTATTTTTTCCCTTTGCAAATGCGGGTGTAGCTCAGTTGGCTAGAGCGCGACCTTGCCAAGGTCGAGGCCGTGGGTTCGAGCCCCATCACCCGCTCCATTTTTTTCGGATCTTCGGATCTTCGGATCTTCTCCAATAACCCAAATCGGTGGATTCCCTGAGTCAAAAGTCTCTTTTCAATTTTTAAATTTTAATTTTTTGTTCCAGGCTCGTCTTTGACG
>JAUILT010000034.1 GCA_030432925.1 Bdellovibrionia bacterium
GACCCTATAAGTGATCCCAACACTGAGCAAATAAAGTCGAGATTTCAGGTTGGTGGAATCAATAGATCCCGAACTGTTCTGGCCAGGAGCTGTGATCTCACCACCCACCTCAGAAATAGACCCCAAAACATATAGTCCCCAAGAGTTCCCCAGCATTTGATTATAAATACTGGCAAAATTATATCCGCTGTAATCCAAAGATTTAATATCGCCTTCTGCTGGCTTGACTCCATCCAGAATGCCCGCCTGAACCCCTAATTTATAAGTTCCTTTTTTTCCATACAAACTGGGCATAGGAGGGTTTGATAATGCCACTCCATTAGCATGCCCCAACGCATTAACAACAATATCCAACTGAGCCTGAGCTTTTGTAGTAAAAATAAGTAACATCAGTAACGGCATCACAAACTTTTGCATATCACAACTTTAGGAAATCCGCGTACAGTTGACAAGACCGATTTTTCTGCAGCTGGGTTTTTCATTTTAAAGAAAGCAACACGCCTTCTCTCAGCCCCACACCAGGAAGCAAAATGCAATCTAACTCCAATTGACAGAGAACAAATTGACTAAGAAGTGAAGCTGGCAAAATCACATCCGCCCGGTCCTCACGCAACTCAAACTTCTTCATTCGAGAGTAACTGCTCAAGCGAAATAGCTCCTCTACAATATAGTCCAATTCATGATATCTGACTTTAAAACGAGATTCTCTTCGAAATAATAATCGCCTTAAATACCCCAAACACTCCATATTGCCTCCGGTTCCTATAAAGTGAGTGATTGTGTTAGGGTGTTTTTGAATGAACCGCCTAATTTGTGCAGAAAACTCATCAATTTTATCTTCTAACTCCATCCGGCAGGAACTGGCTTTTTGAGTCATTTCCAACAATCGAACAGTCCCCAAAGGCAAAGAGATCGCCTGATTCTGTCGATGAGTACCTACAACAAACTCAACACTGCCCCCGCCAATATCCATTAATAAAAAAGTTTTATCAAACAAGTCCAAAGCACTCATGGCTGCCTGAACAATAAGATCTGCCTCTTCATGAAAATCAATAACTTCAATAGAAAGGCCTACTTCTCTATAAATAGCATTTAAGAACTCCTCCTGGTTGGAGGCTTCACGGACAGCACTTGTAGCCACGACACGTATTTTTTTCACGAAGAACCGATTAAAATCATCATTAAACGTTTCAAAGGCTTCTACAGTCTTTTTCAAGTTGTTTTTGGAAATAACCCCATTGACAAAAACATCATGCCCCAACCGAATAGGAACCCTATGCTTCATGACTTTCTTAATTTTTCCAGATTCTGTCACCTGTCCGATCAACATGCGAATGGCATTGGAGCCAATATCAATCACTCCACACATTGCATTTTTATCAAACTCTCCTGCAAACGCCATAGGCTCAATGTCCCGGAAATTAAGCGACGTTACAAGAGCTTTCTGGAGTTTTTCATTGCCAACTCCATAAGCAAATCCTGAGAGCTTGGAGGGGTTGTCAAAGGAGATGACTGACGTATATACCCTCCATCACTTTGTAGAACCCAAGTCTGCCAATCCTCTTGAAGCATGATCTGAAGCATAGAAAAGAGTTCTGACTTCAATGGTTGACTGAGGACCGGACAGACGACTTCCACACGTCTCATCAAATTTCTATACATCCAATCTGCCGAACCTAAAAATATCTTTCCGTGATCAGGTCCTTCCTGAGCATCTCTGAAATAAAACACTCGAGAATGTTCAAGGTACCTGCCCACAACAGATAAAACACGTATATTCTCACTGAACCCTTTGACTCCAGGCCTTAACACACAAATAGTTCGAATAATCAAATGGACCTGCACACCAGCCTGAGAGGCTTCGTACAGTTTATTACACATTTCCTGATCTTCCAGGTTATTGCACTTAATAATAATTCCTGAAGGCTTTCCGGCTTTGTGATTTTTTATTTCATTATCGATGAGCTCTAAAAAACGGTCCTTCATATTGATCGGGGCTACAAGTAAATGTCGATAATCTCGCATGAGCGAATGGCCTGTCAGAAAATTGAACAAATGAACAACTTCTGAGGTGATCTCAGAATGGCAGGTAAATAACCCTAAATCCGTATAGTGTTTGGCGTTCTGACTATGATAGTTTCCAGTACCTACATGAAGGTAAGATTTGACAGTGTCCGCCTCCTGTCGAACCACCAAAGCCAGCTTAGAATGAGTTTTCAACCCCTGCATTCCGTAAACCACATGCACTCCAGCATTTTCCAGTTTATTGGCCCAATTGATATTTCTCTCCTCATCAAACCGGGCTTTCAACTCAATCAGGCAAACTACCTCCTTGCCCTTTTCTGCGGCTTCGACCAAAGAGGCCATAATTGTACTATCTTCGTGAATTCGGTAAAGAGTCATCTTTATTGCACGAACATTAGGGTCAGCAGCTGCAGATGAAATAAATTTTTCGACACTGTCAGTAAAACTCTCAAACGGATGATGAACCAAAATATCTTTTTGCGCTATGGCATTGAAGATATTGGAAGAGTCCTCGTTAATGGCCCTGGAGGAGACTGGTAACCAATTGGGGTATCTTAAGTCGGGAATATTCAACCCCGCAATACTATTCAGGCTTGTATAATCAATCTCCTCTTCCATTTCATACACGTCTGATTGTGAAAGTTCTAACTCACCCATTAATCTTTCAAGCAACCAACTATTCACAGGTTTCAGAACTTCAATCTTCACTACTTCACCAAAACGACGCTGCTTAAGCTCCTCTTCCACCATTTCCACAAAATCATCAAAACGCTGCTCATCTCTTTCTAATTCAATATTTCGAGTAACCCGGAAAGCTACCGTTGCAGCAATTTTCATGCGAGGAAAAAGCTTTTCAAGATTATTTTCAATGATCTCCCTCAAGCTGATAAATCGCAGGTCTTTTTCTTTTTTCTTTTTCTCAGGGTTAACAGCCAACCAAGGCGGAAAAACTCCTGGAATTTTAACTCTCGAAAACGTCATCTCATCCGAGTCTGGCAACTGTGTCGCCACGGCCAGTGATGTAGACAGGTTAGATATATGAGGAAACGGGTGAGCAGGATCTACAGCTAAGGGAGTCAGAATGGGAAATACCTTCTCATCGAAAAATTGATTCAAAACCTCTTTTTCCGCCTTACTTAGGTCCTTCCATTTCATCACTTCAATTCCATTTCCTAGAAGTTGAGGACGAATAGAACTCTTGTAGCAATCATAGGCTGATTTAAAAAGGTGCTCCACTTTTTTACGAATCACAGTCATCCGATCCTGTTTGTGATCATTGCCCGCAAACAGAGTGGTGTTTCTCGGCGCACCAATACGCTTCATAAAAAACTCATCTAAATTGGAATGAAAAATACTTAAAAAACGAACGCGCTCCAAAAGTGGCTGGCTCTCATCCATCGCCTGCTCTAAAACTCTCTGATTAAATTGCAAAAGGCTGAGGTCCCTATCAAGAAAATAGCGAGTGTCTGAGCCCTTTCTAAATGGCTCCCCCGCTGGCCCCACAATCCGCCGTCGTCCGCGAGAAGAGCCTCTGCTCGTACGAGTTTTAGAAGTCATTTGTTTTTTTTCTGATTTTCTATTATCTGCCATTGTTAGAATCATGCCACTTTTTCTGCTTCAACCTCAGCCCAGACTGGCACATTTATTTATAAATAGACAGAAACTCTTTTTCCAAACTATGGAAAACACTTGGAATATTTTCAAGGCTTGCCCCAAGTCGTCCCACAATAGCTCTGAATTTTATTAATAAATTTTTTACGCAACTCCTTGCCCTGAGTCTGGCCTTGAAACGATTCAATGTGTCGCCCACGATCCACCGTCCAAAATTCTTTAGGGTCACCTGCCAGCTCAAACACCTTTTCACCCAACTTGTAAGAAATAATCTGGTCTTTTTTTCCGTGAATCACAACTATTGGTACAGGAGAAATTTTTTCTATATTCTCTTCTGGAGCCTCAGTATCAGAAATCAAAAGCCATCCCAGCCACTGAAATGGCCAGGTGAACCAGGTGCCCGCCAGCGTAGACATGGCAGCGGCCTTGTATGAAGCAAAGGTAGAGTCCACAGCAACCAGACACATGGACTTTTCGTGGTTCAACTGTTGTGCAACCTGAAGAGCCACAGCTCCGCCTAGGCTTTGTCCAAAAATCACAATAGGCCCTGACTTGTTGGCCTTTAACCATTGGTAGAACACATGACCACTCTCCACAGTGTTCCTTTGAGTGGGCTCCCCCTCGCTGCCGCCATAACCCGGGTAGTCAAAAATCAAGAAGTCGTACCCCTCTTCCAAAATCCAATAAAGGCCCAAAAAGTGGGCAGATAAATTTTGCCCATTGCCATGAAAGTAAAGAATTGTGGGGCGATTTTTTGATACCCCCTCGCTCTTCCCACGAAATAGCCAGCCAATCAGCTTTTGGCCATTTCCTGAGTTGACCTTGATCTCTTCAGGTGGATATTTAAGTTTCTTAGTATTGACATACATGACATGCGTCGGTTGATACAAAAATGAATTGCAACCCGTCGCTAGCAACAACAAGCAGGAAATACCCAATATCATGAAATTCTTTTTAGTCACTCTTCTCATCACGCTCTTTGCACCAGTAAAAAGTTTTGCCGAATGGAATCAAAGTCTCTCTCTTTCGGAGGTGGCCCACTCCAAAAGTTGGCTCAAATTGTTGCATTATCGGGAGGCATGGACAACAGATTATAAAAGCCTTGTGGATGGACCTGATTTTTTCTTTGCAGAAGATGGAAAAACCAACCCGGAAGCAGAACTCAAAGCTTCCCTCGAGGCCATGTCAAAGGACATCAAGGTTGGAAAGCTAAAACAGCATCCCCAGTGCGCTTTCCCCTATAGATTTTATTATCTGAAAAAAAACCTGAACTTGAAAGTTCCCGAACAAAAATGTGAAAAATTTGAAGCTTTTGTAAAAGGCTTCAATAATCCAAAGAGCATTAGTATCGTTTACTCCAGTGCCTACCCCAATAATCCGGCCTCCATGTTTGGTCACTTGCTTATTAAAGTTAATTCCGAAAGAAACAATCCCCTGCTGGATTCCGGATTGAACTACGCGGCTGTGGTGGCTGACGATGAAAACCCTTTTGCTTTTTTTTATTTTGGTGTTTTTGGTGGATACATTGGATCTTACACTCATCAACCCTATTACGTAAAAGTAAACACCTACGTCAACTTTGAAAGTCGCGACCTCTGGGAGTATGAACTGACGTTCACTCCTGAAGAGGTGAGAAATTTTATCGCACATATCTGGGAAATCGAGACCAATTCCTTTTATTGGTACTATTTCTTTGACGAAAACTGTGCCCATCAGATTTTGATGGCGCTAGAAGCCATTCGCCCGGACTGGGAGGTTTCGGATCACACTTGGGCTGCTGTCCCAGGAGAAATGATCAAGAACCTGGCCTTTACTCCCGACGCTGTCAAAGAGGTGCATTTCAGACCCTCTCACTACAAACAGGCCATGCAGGTTCTGAATGCACTCACGCCTGAAGAAAAAGACGGCTTTCTTCAGATCATTCAGAAAGACGTGGAACCCACTGAAGTCAAACACCGGCTCAGTCTGGACGCCTCCATTCGCTATGTGGAGTACCTCCGCAATGAAAAGCGATCCTTTTATGAAAAGAACTACAAGAACTTTCGTGAGACATTGCTGTCGGCCCGAGCCAAGTTGGGGATGCTGACGGACGAGGAAAAGCATAGGCTGCCTGAAATTCCCAAAGAAACACGTCCTGACCTGGGACATGACGTGGCAGCTTTTGTCACGAGTTATGGTACCAGCACCTTTTCCGGATCAGATCAGACTTCTGAGTTTTTCAGTCTGAAATTCCGATCGGCCTATCATGATCTTTTGAATTCGGACCGCGGTATGATCCGGTACGGAAAAATTGAGTTTCCCTCACTTGAGGTTCGTTACTACGATGATGAGGAACACCTAATGATTGAGGAACTGGGACTGCTCAAAAGTATGTCACTTCACCCCCTCTCCCACATCAGCCAGAAGTTCTCCTGGAAAATTGAAACCCGGATCGCACCGGCCAAAGACTATGGATGCCTAAATTGCAGGCATATCAGTGCCGACGGAGGTATAGGTGGTTCTTTGAACCTTTTTAACCGTCGCCACATTGCATACCTATTAGGCACGATGTCGACGGAGCTTTATGATGGTCTCCCTCTCGGGTACCGTCTGGGCCCGGGTGTTGAAACCGGAGTTCTGGTCAACCCTTCAAACGTCAAGCTACAACTGGGTTTGAAGCGCATCTGGTATCTTGATCCGAAAGTTCAACCCAATCATTATGTGGATTCTGTCAAGACGGGCATTGCCTGGCACCTGCAGAGAAACTGGGAACTGCGTCAAACAGGACTTTGGGTGATTGGTTCTTCGGAAACTTATCCACAACAGTTCGAAACATTTCTTTCCGTGTATTATTTTTTCCATTGATTGCTGGGCCAGATTGGTGAACCATTAGAGTTCATCAACGTTAATACCCTTTAAGGAGGTTTTAAATGAAAAAAATTCTTCTGGCAGCTATCGCCTTTGGATTTGTAAGCATCAACGCTCAAGCTCGTGATTCACTGGACGGTTGTGGTCTTGGTTGGGAAGTGACTGACAAGAAAACTTACACGGCCACTACAACTCGTCTCACAACAAACTACTTTGTTCCTCCTACTTTCGGTATGACTACTGGTACTCTTGGATGTGACAAGCTGGAAATGGGTTCCAACGACAAAGAAACTCTGGACTATGTTGCCACTAACTATGAAGTTCTGAAAAACGAACTGGCTCAAGGTGATGGCGAGTACGTTCGCGGTGTTTCCAAGTCTTTGGGATGCGAAGGGTCTTCTTTCAGCACTCAAGTTCAAAGCAACTATGACAACGTTGTTGCTCCTACAAACAACGCTGTTGAGCTGTTCAACAACCTGAAAGCTGAAGCCACGGCTGTTTGCGGTTAATTTTCTTCGAATTTCGAAGAATTGTATAAAAAGCCAGCTCTCCAGCTGGCTTTTTTCATTCCTTGACCCTCTTTTTTGTAGCAGTAAACTGTTAGCGTGCAACGTCTCACTCCCCCATACATCCAAGGGCTCTTTTTTATTTTTACCTGGGTCACCGGTGGGCTTATTTTATCTCTACCAACTCTTATCAATGGTTTTCCCTTTTTATATTACGACTCTGGCTACTACCTTCTTTTTGGTACTTTTAAAGTCGAGCCCTGGTTAATTATCTGGAGACCCATCATATATGGGCTATTTTCTGGAACATTTTTGGCCTGGGGCGGACATCTCTCCTGTTTTGTTATTGTTCAAAATCTCGTGCTATCTTTGATGCTTTTATTTTTTTGCAAAAACCTACTAAAACATCATTATCAGCACTGGATATTTTTAGCCGTTATCACAGCTCTATTTTTAACCCCCCTCCCTTGGATTTCCAATTTTGTCCTGCCAGATTTTTTTAGTGGATTGGTCCCATTACTTTTTGCCGCCTTACTTTTAGAAAAAAACCTTCTCGCAAAATGGCTATTGGCTCTTGCCACCTTATGCTCACTAATTATGCATCACTCCAATATGATTACCTCAGTGCTTCTACTCCCGATGTTGTGGCTTAAATACGGTCATACAACTCTCCGAAGAGTCCTTATTGCCACACTGATTCTTCCCTGGCTATTGGTACCGTTCATTCATGGGCTCAAAACCCAATCTTTTTCTCTATCCAATGCCAGTCACGCCATTTTATTTTCTCGCTTTATGGCTATGGAAGTCGCCCAGAAGTACCTAGCTGATTTCTGCTTTGAAAAAAAACAACCACATACACTTTGCCGCTACCATACAGAAAGGTTTGATCTTTGGCAGTGGGCCAACAAGACCTATGAAAAACGCTCTCTTGAGAATCTCACCAATAGCACTGATAATTTTCGTGAAATCAACTGGGGAATTCTTTCAAGCAAATATCTTTTCATCTACCTCTGGCATGGACTTGAAAACTCTATGAAACAGGTTTTTTCCAGTTCAAAACCATTAAAGGCTCCAAATAAATCTAGTTTGGTTGAAAAAGAAGTTCGTACACTTCATCTGAAAAACCATATCGGGTACAATCATCAAGAAATGCCCCTTGGGTTTCCTGAAAAGTGGGAACCGGTTCTCGAAAGTGTTTTCAATTGTACGGCGATGAGCTCTCTCTTGTTGCTGCTCTTGCTATTTGTCTCAGGCCATATGGAGAGAAAAGCTCAAACATATTTAACTGTGAGTCTCCTGTATTACCTGGCCAACGGTTTTACTATAGGCCTTTTTACAGACCCTATGCCCAGGTACAGTATACGTATTTCCTGGGTCTTTTTCTTTCTGCTTCTTCTTCAGGCAGGAATCTTGTTGCAAAAATCAAAAGAGGTTTACCGGTCGAGACACTAATAGAACCATGGAAATTGAGAAAAATTCTTTTTTCGTTTTTCCAAAAAGGATAATTTTCCCTCTTTAGCCTCTTCAGTTCCATAGGCCAGTCTCGTAGCTTCCCCAGCAAAAACCTGCTGTCCAACCATTCCATCATCTGCAAGATTAAAAGCGAATTTTAACATTCGTATTGCCGTTGGGCTTTTCTCATTGATTTCTTGACACCACTCTAAAGCCTCTGTTTCCAACTCAGCATGGGGGATAGACGCGTTGACCATACCCATCTGTACGGCTTCATCAGCCGAATAGTCTCTTCCAAGAAAGAAGATCTCACGGGCTCGCTTTTGCCCCACCATTTTGGCAAGATAGGCAGAGCCATAACCTCCATCAAAGCTGGCCACATCGGCATCCGTTTGCTTGAATATCGCATGCTCTCGACTTGCTAGGGTCAAATCACACACCACATGAAGAGAGTGCCCTCCTCCCACGGCCCATCCAGGCACAACGCAGACCACCACCTTAGGGATGAATCGAATCAACCTTTGAACCTCCAAAATATGCAAACGTCCCAAGGGTTGGCCCTGTTCATACTTATAACCTGAGTCTCCTCGAACACTCTGATCTCCTCCAGAGCAAAATGCCCAGCCTCCATCTTTAGGTGAGGGGCCGTTACCCGTAAGAATCACTGTACCGACGTCAGTCATGGTTCGAGAGTGCTCTAGAGCAACATAAAGCTCATCCACGGTCTGTGGGCGAAATGCGTTACGTTTCTCCGGGCGGTTAAAGGCAATCCTTACTGTTCCCTGGCTTCGTGCTCTATGGTAGGTAATATCCTGAAATTCAAAACCCTCCACCTGTTTCCAATCCTGATCATTAAATATTTCGGAAACCATGGGAGACTCCTTTTGACAAAAAACCATGACATTGACTCGTTTTCTACGCTATATATATGAAATTCGATTTGGGGGCAAATTTTGAGTGATTCCTGCCATTCTGAAAAACCAGTAAAAAGCTCCTGCTGCCCTCCAGAAGAAAATAGCGGAAAATGGACCATAGACTACATTCTGTGGCCTTCACTAGTAATGATTACCCTCTCCTATGCTCTCCGCTACCTACCCTCCTCCAGCTTTCCAGATTTTGCTCACAGGTTTTCTAGCGGCGCTGTTGAGCTAATGAATGAAATGTGGTGGGGACTTGGGCTCTCCATTCTGTTTGTTGGCTGGCTAGGGCGTATTCCCAGAGAAGTTGTCATGGGAATTTTAGGTACAAAAACAGGGTTTTCCGGTCTATTAAGAGCCACATTGGCTGGCTTACTCCTGGATCTGTGCAATCATGGAATCCTAGTGGTGGGAATGCGCCTCTACGAAAGAGGAGCTTCATTAGGACAGGTGGTGGCTTTTTTGGTGGCCAGTCCTTGGAACTCCTTTTCTATGACAGTCATTTTAATGGCTCTCATCGGTTGGAAGTACACACTGATTTTTATTGCTCTCTCCTGTGTCATTGCCCTGATCTCTGGATGGGCTCTAGACAAACTCGTTGCCGCCGGGCGATTGCCCCAAAATAGCAACTCTGACTCTCTTCCCCATAACATTGATCTGAAGCAAGAGATCAAAAAGGCCTACTCCAACATCACCTGGACTCCTAGCAACTTCCTCAACATGATTATTGAAGGTTTTAAAGACTCAAAAATGATCTTACGCTGGATCTTTTTTGGTGTTGTCCTAGCTTCGATCATACGAGTGGTTATGACTCCTGAAAGTTTCCAGACCTGGTTTGGCCCCAGCCTTATGGGCTTGGGGCTAACTATTGTTGCAGCAACAATCATTGAAGTCTGCTCCGAAGGCTCAGCCCCCATTGCAGCCGACCTGGTCAACCTGGCACAGGCCCCCGGAAATGGGTTTACCTTTTTAATGACAGGTGTTTCCACAGATTACACTGAAATACTCACCCTTCGTGAGGCCACGAAATCCTGGAAAATTGCTCTGTTCCTGCCTTTAGTAACAGTTCCTCAAGTGATCCTATTGGGAGCTATTCTGAACTTTTTTTCCGGAGGTGGATGATGATATCCTCAGGCCTATGGGCTCCCTTTGCCACGATTATAATTTTTGTTATGGTTTCTTCCTGCACCACAGCTGAAAAAGCAATGCAAGAAAAGCATTCCAAAACAGCTCACTCCCAACCCTCTCAAAAAAGAGTTCCTCCCGTAGACCTGGTAAAACTCAGTAAAGAACTAGGAATGTACAAAGACATCAGGGACATTGGTTTTTATGAGCGAACCTTCAATGATTGCCGCCTCCCAAGAGAGCACCGCCTAACTCAAAAGTGCAACACACAGATTTTAACCGCCATTCAATTTCGAATGAGGTGTCGTGACTCTGAAGGCACTGTAGAAAATGTCTCCCATCATGAGCTAGAGCCTCTAGTGAGTTCTTCAGTGCGATGGAATCTTAGCCGCTATTCTGGCACCACAACCACTGATGCGTCAGGGTTTGGCCGGGTGTTAGTGAGAAGTGCAAAATCACTCAGAAACAAACGGTTTCGCCTTACCCATAACAACCAAATGATGGCGGTCTCTGCCTCTGAAGTGCGCCAATTTGTTCTGCCTCGGTACTGGTGCAATTAAAAGAAATGTTGGTGTGCTCACTTTCAAAGAGGAAAACGAGATAATTATGAGGAATGAGGACTTCAACCAGATACCCTTAAATAGGGTTGTCCGCGTGGGACAAAACTCTCTACTGACTAAAGATTTATTTTGTGTCTCCTGGATCCTAGGAAGATTTTGTAACTACAGCTGCTCCTATTGCTGGCCCTATGCCCACTCCAGAAAACCAGATCATAGACCTCTCTCTTTGGTGAAGCAAACCATCAATGAGATCAAGCGACAAGCCACTCAACGTGGGTTTCGCAGTTTTCATTTTTCATTCTCCGGCGGAGAACCCACAGCTCACTCAAAGTTTCTTGAGATCCTCAGGCACTATGCCAGTGACCGCAACAGTATGAATTACCTCTCCACACATATGACATCCAACTGCAGTCCCAGTATTAAGTGGTTTGAAAAATACATCAAAGCCACGGAGCCATTGGACAGAGTCAGTGTCACTGCCAGTTTTCATGCAGAGTTTGCAAAAGAAGAGGAATTTGCTGAAAAGCTGATTTTTTTGCAACAAAACAATGTCAAGGTCACAATCAACATGGTTATGGTTCCAGAAAGGTTTGATGAACTTTGGAATAAAGCTCTTTATTTTCATGGTAAAGACATTAACGTCACTCTCAAGCCACAGAGTAACACCAGTGCCACAAAGGTGGTTGAAGGCTATACAGATGAACAGCTTTTAAGGTTGCGTACTGGAATGCCTCAAATGGACTTTACTTCTAAGCATGTAGCTGAAAAGAAAAAATTGAATATCAATAAGCTCAGCCCAGTTCTTCAAGTCAAATTGACTGATGACGAAGGGCAAGACTGGTTTATGGATCAGGCCGAACGCTTTAATGCCTTTGACTTCAATCAGTTTAAAGGCTGGGAGTGCAGCGCTGGTTATCGATCCATAATCATTCGTGAGCCCGATGGAACCATCAAACGCAGTTACTCCTGCCACGATAAACCCCTAGGACATATAGAAAAAGGGTTCCAACTATTTCCAAAAATTCAACCCTGTATAACTCCTACCTGTGTCAGCAGTGCTGATAGCAAAATTCCAAAAAGAAAACCCGGAACTGGACTGCCTTTATGGCCCGAACTTTAACAACAAGGACTAAAGCATGAGTCAGCCTCTCAACAGTAAAACTTTTTGCGTTCTCCCATGGATCCACCTGTCCACCCGTCCCAATGGCCATATGCGCGTATGTTGCACGGCCAATGCTTCCTCCGCAGGGGCCACCAACGACAAAAAGTACGGAGGCGAAGTTGGCATTCTTAAAAATGATAACGGCACGCCGGCCAATCTAAATAACACATCCCTTTCTGAGGCCTGGAACAACTCCTACATGAAGTCTATTCGAACAGCTATGCTTAATGGGGAGATCCCACCTTCTTGTACAAAATGCTTCAAAGAAGAAGCTGCAGGCCATCGCTCCAAGCGCCAATGGGAAACTGAGTACTGGTCTCACCGAGTAGATATAGACCAACTTGTAAATAACACTCAGATAGATGGAACAGTTCCACCTCAGGTAACCTATGTGGACTTACGACTGGGTCATAAATGCAATCTAAAATGCTCCATGTGCTCTCCTCATGATAGCTCACTTTGGATTGATGACTGGAGAAAGATGTACCCTCGAGTGCAATCACCATCTCTAAAACAACTGATGGTCTGGGACAACGACGGAAAAGTAGACGGAGCTAGTTATGATTGGTACCTGAACAATGACATCTTCTGGACAGAACTCTACGAGCAGATTCCCCACATGAAACAACTCTACTTTGCTGGAGGTGAAGCCACCATCATCGATAAACACTATGAAATTTTAGAAAAATGTATTGAAAGTGGCCATGCAAAAAATATTGAGCTTCGCTATAATAGTAATGGCATTTATATGCCTCAAAAGCTGTTTGATTTGTGGTCACATTTTTCTAGAGTTCGATTTCATTTTAGTGTTGATAGTATTGGGGCTATGAATGAATACATCCGACACCCCAGCAAATGGTCTGTCATAAAAAAACAATTTTGCCGATTGGACGAAACTCCTAACAACGTGGAAATCACCATTGCTTGCGCTGTTCAGATTTTGAATATTTACTATATTCCGGATTTCATTGATTGGAAACTCAATCAGAATTTCAAAAAAATCAACCCCAGCCCCCTAGGGGCTGGTTTGATCAATTTTCACTTTGTATATCACCCGGCATTTCTCAACGTAAAAATTCTGCCCAAAGAGTTCAAAGCAAAAGTCCGAAAAAAGTATGAGCGCTACTGTGACTCTCTTCGCCAGCGATTTGCAGGGGATCAGGGCTTCCTAAAAAACCCTTATGGAATTGACCGCCTGATGGGAATGGTTGCTTTTATGGAATCCGAGGATTGGTCCAATCGTATGATTGAGTTTCAGGAGTATATCAAACATCTGGATAATATTCGTGGACACTCTTTTCAAGAGACTTTTCCAGAAATGGCAGAGCTTCTTGACTGGAAACCTCCTGTAACTCACCCACCAGAAACTCAGCTTTAAAGCAAAAAGAAGAAGATGAGGAAGGCAACAATGGCCCCTCTTATGTGCAAGCTCTCTTAGACCCCGAGCCTGGACTTTTCAAATAACTTATCAGTTATTTTTTGCGTTTTAGAAGCACCTACAAACTGAGATCGAAATAGGTCAAACTCCTTACGACCACAGGTCTTGGAGCAGGCAAATAGCTTGCCATCTTCATGACTAGGCAAATCCCAGGATTCCGGGAGAACTTTCTGAAAAAAATCTCCCTCAATGACAGCCTCAATCCCATACTTCAGTGCGTTGACGGAGTCCATACCTCCCTCTACTTTTTCAAAAATCTTCCAGATCTCCGTCTTTCCTTTACCAGAATACCAGGGATACATTCGAATAGCTAACCAGCAGCAGGGCAAAATAAAACCTTCAGAAGTCAAATACACACTTTTCTCTGCAGCTACCTTACAGTCGATCACGGAGCGCTCAATGTAGCTCTTCATGTTGCCAGTCTTTTTTTCCTCAGTCTTGCCTTTGGCAAATGCCTTGTTGACGTACTCTTGATTACGAGGAAGCTCCAGCAGGTATTCTACATTGCCATCTTTGTCCCAAACCTCCTGAGCCTCTTTGATTTTAGTTTTACTGTAGCTGAAGAAACGGCCGGTTTTCTTCACTTGAAAGTCCTGAACTCCCCATTGGGCGGCCACCTGTCGGGCCTCCTCCACCTGGTGTTCATTGTGTCGGAAAACAATGTAATCCCAACGGGCCTTGCCTCCTGCCTGAACAAAGGCTTGAATATTTTTTTCTACTTTGTGCCAAACCACGCCTCTTCGGTACAAATGATTGGTATCTTCCAGACCATCAATAGCAAAAACGGCTTTATTAATAACCTCTGCTATTTTTGCCCACCATTTTTCAGAACGAAGTCCTCCATTAGAAAATATCTCCAACTGTATTTTTGGGTTCACCTCACGCAACCAAGTAAAGATTTCCAGAGTTTCAGAGGCAGCCGCCGGATCTCCATAGTTTCCACACATAAACACCTTATCCAACCCCTGGACAAAGGACTCGGGGAGTATTTTCTGAACCTCACTTAACCCCAACTCCACCAATGGTAAATGGGGGTTGATCTTGCCCCCGTTCACACTTCTAAGGCACATAGGACAAGTGGCATTACACTTTGAGGTCGTCTCCATATGTAAAATTTTGATGTCATTGGCCTGGTACATAGCTCTCGCACTGTAAACGGAGTCCATGTCTCAAATCAAGACAAGTCATCAGATGTCATGTTTCAGAGATACAATTTTATCAAAATGACTACACACGCAATAGCCTTTGACCGATAGGAGACCATGGGGTTTTTGATGTTCACTCAACGGTTCAGCAACGAGCGAGGGGTATCTATTGTTGAGGGCTTGGTTGGCCTGGGAGCCATTGTCGGCCTTGCAGCTGTTATTGCTACTATTTCTACCAACACGAACAATAGAGGGTTGATTTACAAACGTGCTTGTGAGTCCATGGCCACAAACGCTCTTGATGCCATCACTGATGAAGGTATTTTCATGAACGTCTATCACTTCACTCCAAGTAACAATGGCGGGGTTAAACAACACCTCACCACAGATGAAGGGCTGGGCCTCTACACTATTGATGAAATTGCCAACGGAGACCTCTGGCCCGGAGCCATGAATATTATTTCTCCCAATCCCATCAGCTCAGGAGCTGATTTGCCCCCCGTTATTCGCAATGAAGTTTTGATCCAAGGAGCCATGCGCGCCTTAAATTCTCTTTATAACAATCAGGCGGGAACAGATTACTGTTCAGGCTTTGTTCCTTATGCTCCCAATATGACTATTGGTGCTCTGGGCATTGAAAATGAACTGACACGCTCAGACCCTAATAACCCACCTACCATTGAACTCAGATTGCAAGCAATAAACTTCAATACCAACAACACCTTTTGCCCGAATAAACCCGTTTTTATTGCGCCCAGGTCGGGGCTAGCATCCAACAGACAGGCCTATAGAGTCTGGAGTTATGACAGCTTAGAAAATGGACTCGGGGCTCCCAAAGAGGCTGGGAAAGACGGTATTTGGGAAAATGAATCGGAGTTCAGTATAGCTTTAAAATGGCGTCTATCAACCAGAGTCAACTACACCTATAATAATGAAAATTTTGACTGCACGATCTCCCGAGACTTTAAATACCCAAGGGATGCTAACCCTCCCAGAGTCAACCAGATCACCATGAGCGTAGTTAACAACCAAACTCGCCAGAGTGATTACGAAGACTACAGTGCCTGTAATAATGACCCCAAAGTGACTGATGTGGGAATCAATATTCGTATAGACTACATTAAACCCGGAAGCCTTTTATTTTGCCGAGATATCTCTGAAGAGTTTGTCTATAATGATCCATCACAATCAGGGCTTGCTACGGGAGAGCAGAGTGTCTCTCCCGTCTGCTATCAAGGAAATGGCGTCAGCAACAGCTCTCACGGACGTGTGAATCCTCGGGAGCAGTTAACCAACACGGCCTATGTCGACCAGCTCACAGGAGGAGGTGCGGCCGACGACGTGACAGAAGACAAATGGTTTCCTTGTCATGCCGCTCGAATCTGCTCTGGCGTGGGGGGCTCGTCCGGAAACTTCAATGATGATGTTGATCAACCTGGAGTGGCTCCCGCTTCAGTGGTTATTTATGACGGCGCAGCTACACCCGAGTTGACACAACAGGGAGATTATCCTTACACCATTTCACTATCTTATACAGGGGTTCCCGAAGACTGTATTATTGGAATGGAGGTGATTGCTGTGGATATTGCAGGAAATACATCTGGTTATATTAGAGACTACCAACCGACCAATGTAATACCAGTATCTGGAGAAGTACTGACATTCAGAGGCTTAATTAATAGCTCTCATGCAGTCTCTGACGTTTTATACTCCTCTGGTGCTGGAACTGAGGTGGATGCCAGTATTGGTGGTTTTAACAAGCAAGGTATGCATCGCCGTTGGTGTGGAAATAGAAATGGCTTTGCACCAGGAACCATTGGAAATGGAAGTAACGGAACCTGGGGGATAGAAACAGAACATGGTATTTGGTGCCGACCACCAACAGCCGCTGAAGCTGTCACTGATTTGGGAACCACCGGCGGCCCAGTAACTCCTAACTGGTGGACTGTGATTCCTTCAGGGTACAACCCTCACGGGGTTTCTACCGATGTCCCTGGAAACCCAACAGCCCTTCTCAACACCTCAGGGGTAGGTGCTATCAACGGTAACGAAAACTGGGTGGACGAGTTTCCCAATGGCTATTATACCTGCAACCCCGGTGGCTGCTGCTTTGGACCTACCTGTCGACCTTGGGACTAAGAATATCCACTCCATAACACACTCAGTCGCAAAAAGGGACGTCATACCTTTTTGCATACTGACGTGATAGACTTCGGGGTGCAGGGAACTTCGCCTCATGACTCCATTCATTAGCATTTGCATTTCATCATCATCACGCTTTTCACTGCTCAAAGAATGTCTGCAGTCTGTTATTCAACAGGATTTCCCTCACAACCAAATGGAGTTACTCGTTGCTACAGAGTCCAAACACATAGTCCAGGCGCAAAGGCTTATTCATACCCTTAAAGTGCCTATCCAATGGCTCTCTATAAAAAACTCTACATCTAGCCGCAATAGAAATGCAGGTCTTGAAAATGCAAAAGGGAGTTTGCTTTATTTTCTCGATGACGATTGTTCACTCCCCACAAAAACACACTTAAAAAACCTTGTTGCCTACCACCAACGACACCCTGAGGTCAGTCTTATTGGTGGCCGCTACTCTGATGGATACAAAACGACACGCTGGGGCAAAGCCTATAACCTTGTTTGCAACAGTTGGCAGGATCGCCATCACCACTCAATGACGCCAACTCCTGTTGATGGATATGTGGGAGGCAATTTATCGTTGAAGCTGAACAAACAAACCAAAGTATTTCGCTTTGGAAAAGTTTCGGAATTTGGTGGCGAGGAAGCCCATTACATCAGCCAACTGCAAAATAGCAAACACCAGTGTATTCTAGTTAATGGCCTGACTGTGCACCACAACGCCCAACATGACATGAAAACGTTCTTCTCAAGGGCATGGTTACATGGACAAAATAAAAATTGTTTCAATCAAGAGAGTGTTAGAAAAGTTTTTAGTGATAGAAATTTTTTATGGGACCGCCGTTCCCACTTTATATCAAAGAGCCTAGCAACATTGTATATTGGTTGTGCACAAATTTCGTGGCTAGCAGAGTCTACCAAAAGACGCCTAAAGCCAGATACGTCCACCACCATCAGTTAAAAACTGTTGTGCTTCATGAATAAAAGATGACTTTAACATTTTTTTCGCCTGCATCTCACTGCTAACAAATAGCTTCCAATTATGCTTTCTGGCCATTTGCTCGTATTGTCTGAATAATGGCTCTAATTTGTATTTGGGAGCCTTTAAGGCCTGTGAACTCTCACGCAAAACATCTTGAGAGTGACGCTGAAGCAGCAAGTGTAAGGTCATTTGCCTCGATCTATCTCTACAATCAGAACTTGCAGCCCTTTGTAGTTTCAATAAAAACTGACGGGAACGTGCTTGCTGTCTCTCCAATCCATACTTTCTCCTTTTTTGACGATAATACTCTTTCAGAGTCAAAGTATTCCGCTCCAATGGATCCACTCTTCTTGTATTGCGCAAGACAGGCTCAAGCCCCTCTACCTGCTTCATTAAAAGATTGATGAATTCTAGCTTTTTCAATGCAGGTGTATTTTTATAGCGCACTCGCCATTGCTTTTTAGGTTGTAACCAGACAGCAAATGTCTCTGCAAAATCCTCATCGGGATGACTCTGGGCATAGGCGGCTCCCAAATGACGTACATAAGATCGAGAGTAAATTTGAGGATCATAACTATCGGGATAACGAGCCCTAGAGTCACCAAATAGTTCTCGACGCCAAACTCCCTTCCTCAATCGATAAGCATTGTCCACTACATGCCCCATCTCATGACGTAAAATCTTCAACCTCTTCAATGGAGTACTTCCATCCACAAAGCCCAGCATCTCTTTTTCTAACTCCATCAATCGAGGGTGAAGCAGGAAAAATGGGACAGCAATGCCCGGAACACCATCTGGGCAAAACCATTCGTCGGAAACCCAATAATGAGGCTTTAATCGAAGTTTCCGTTTTTGTAATTGCTTTTCAATAAGCCCACGCGCCCAAATAAACCACGGCACCTCTAAAGCTATTGGCAAATCACATAGCCGGTACTTTAGCAACTCCTGGTGAGGCAGGCGGTTCAATAATGAGGCTTCAAGCTTCTGCATACTCCTCCTTTCTGCAGGGACCATACCAGTATCAGAGAAAAAATACGAGTTTCAGAGAGGATTAAAGTGCCAAAAACATCGACGCTTTGGTAGGACAAAGACATGATACGTCCTTTCAATAAAACACACATTCCTCGTTTACCAAACTTGGAGTTCGACTGGAGCCAGGCGGGCTCTCTCCCTATCACTCTGGAAATAGGCTGTGGAGATGGAGAGCATGCTTTACAATTTGTACACCAAAACCCGCAAATATTTATGATTGCTCTTGAGAGAACTAACGCTAAATTTCAGAGCTTCTCAAAGAAGCTCAAAAACCTGGCGTCTCCTCCAGCCAACTTAATGGCTACTCAAGCCGATGCTATCCATTGGTGTGCCCATAACCTAGAGAAAGGTCCAATGCTGAGTCAGATTTTTTTACTTTACCCCAACCCCTACCCTAAAAAAAAACAGGCCAATTTACGTTTTGTCAATATGCCCTTTATGGGCTTTCTCCTAGAGCACCTCAAGCCTGGGGGACTCATCACCATAGCCACCAACATCAATGACTACTACCTTGAGGCTCGAAGAAACTTCTTAAAAACTTGGGGTCTAGAAATCTACCAAGAGACTCTTATTTCACCCTCCTCAATGCCCCGCACAGCCTTTGAGCGCAAGTACCTAGCTCGTGGAGAGACCTGTTACAACCTGGTCTTAAAAAAGCCCTAAGAGATTTGTGTCATATTGAGACCAACAATTTCGCAACATTCCTTTAGCCCCCCTTTGAATATGTCGATGGGTGCTGCATGAATGAAAAAATATCAAAAATTCTCCTCATCGCCAATAAACCAGAAGAGTTAGAGCACTTTATGTTTCCATTGAAAAACCACTTTCATATTCAAGTGGCTCAATCGCTAGAGTCCGGAACCTTTCTCATCAAAGAGTGGGAGCCTGATCTCATTGTCTTTCGTCTCAACCAAGATCTCCCCGCACTGAATAGCTTTCTCAGGCACCATTCCCACTCCGTTGGCCCAGGTTTAATTGTTGTGGGAGAATCCACACTCAATAATGAAGAAGTCGCTTTTATGAATGGTGCTGATCACTTTGTAGGCCTCATGTATGAGGGAAAAAGCCTGCTCATCCGCTCTCAAGCCCTGAGTCAGAAGATTCGTCAACTGCGAAGCTGGCTAAAAACCAGTCATCCAACCTCTCCTGATGTGGAAAAAATTATTTACCAATTTGAAGGTATCGAGATCTTTCCTAAAGATCATATAGCAAAAAGAGGTCAACAACTTCTTACCCTAACCCCAATTCAGTTTCGCCTATTAAAGATGTTCGTCACATCACAAGAGCAACTTCTTTCCAGAAATGCCATTAAACAAATTGTCTGGCAAGATTCAGAGATATCTCCTAGATCTATCGATGCGCAGATTTCTAAACTCAGAAAGATTGTTCCTGAGTTGGATCATTTTCTATTTAATATTTATGGTAAGGGGTATATCCTTACAAAATCAAAAGTGAACGCAGCCTAGACAAAAAACTAAAGCCTTGGACATTCGTATTTCAAATTGACGCTTGTCCCTGCGGGCAGCGAAGGGCTAAAAGTTACTCTATTGTTGACATCGACATCAAATCTCACCTCATAGGAGGTCAAAGGAGCATAAGTCACATCCACAGTATCCAAAAGGGGTGTACATGGTAGTTGAATTTCACTGATATTCTGGCTGATCTTATCTTTGATATCTCCAAGTTCCTTTGTATAGTTTTTTGAGCAAATACTTCCTGTAACACCAGGCATGAGACGTCCACGTGCCAGTAAATCGTTGGATGGATTAGAAAGTCGCTCATAAACATCACCATACTCACCATACGTCCACTGATTGCCTTGATCATCTTGTTCACTCTTACACTGAGTGTCTCCAGGTTTGACAATAATCGAGTGCATACTCACAGTTTTAGTAGCTCCTAGCTGAGCGGCCGTTTTATCAACAAGGGTCTCTGGTCGATCGTAATCTTCTAAAGGAAACCTTTTTGCTAAACAGTTTGAATTTTCAGGAGGACATGGTTCTCCACCCTCTGCTTTTATATGCCCACCCACAGAGCGCTCATCTTCATCAGACAAAATTATGATTGCTAAGTGACCACCTTGTCGGAAGAAAGAAGTGTTCTCAGATCGGTCCAAAGCCATATTCACTGCATAAATTCCACGTTCATCGCTCGATGGACAGTCTTCATAGTCCGACTGATCACAGGTGGCTGACTCCGGACGTGCAATTGTATTTTGAAAATCTAGAATATTCTGTCCATGTAAGCTGGCGGACTGATCTGGGTTACTCAGTACACTGGCTCCATTGGGGAACATGATAAATCTTCCGTCTTGTAAAGCACCATTGCCATTGAATGTGTTGGGAGCGTTATTAGGTGAAGCGGAAACATCGGTGGTGATAATTGCAATTTGATAATCTAAATCAAAAATGGAGTCTAAAAATCCAGGAAAGCGATGAGCCATCTCCTGCTGTTCTGCGTACATAGAACCCGAATTATCTGTGACAAATAGAATATCAACTTCTCCCACCCGAATATTATAATCAAACGCCTGGTTTCCTTCTTCAGTAACAATACAGGTGCCATCACCAAACTGAGTGTTAAAGTTTTGACAACTGGAACTCGGCTTTGAAGAAAACTTCACACCAGAACAACCCATATAGAGGCTAACTCCTAATAGTGTCATAAGTAACCGAGACCAATTTGACATAAATATTCCCTTTCCTGAGAACCGTACTCTGAACATAAAAACAATATATGTGCCACCAGACTCTATGATTTAACATTCTGTATTTATTGGTTTTTTTTGAATCCAAGAAAGCTGTAAAAAAAGCCTCCATGACAAACCTTTGATCAAATGGGCGTGAATTGTCCCCGGAGTATGTAAAATAGTGACTGTACGGCTCAAATGAATTTTATGAAACGCTCGTTTTGATGTAGGCTGAAGGAAGTGAGCTTCTTATCTGAAACCCCTGATATAAAAAGTAATGATCCACCAGCAATGGGAGGCTCAAAGCCTTGTAGACGAAGACATCGCCTACAGACTCTTTTACTTGCATCTATTTTTATTGCTACCTGTGGGGTCATTGTAGCCACAGCCAAAAACTACTACTTATTTCTCATTATGCCGGAGGGAAAAAGGCTCTCATTATTCTGGGAAAGAGACTATAAGATGCTTCAAGAAAAAAACCTCCTACCTCCTGAAGCCCAGAACCTCAAAAGCTTTAGTATTATAACAACATCGGAACTGACACAAATATGGAAAAAAAATCTGCAGATACCCTTCACCACCAAAAAAAATGGCAAATACAAAATGGAAGTTCTTCTTATGGGGCTTGAAGAGCCTGAACTCAGAGGGGCTGTCATTCAAATGAATATAGCCACTATCAAAGACGACAACCATGTTTGGGAACTGGGTCGCACCTATTCTTTAAAGTTGACTCCCATAGAAATATGGATCCGACAAAATATTTCTGAACTTCTCCCCAACACTCTTAAACTACCACTCAAGTCAAAAAAATAAAGATGATTTTTAGAGGTGGGCTCTTATATGATTTTTTCAACTAAAGCCGTTTTACCCTCTAACAAATGAGCTGCTTTGAACGTATTAGATGAAACCTTTACTTCTGTATCACTTCCTTCATGACAAGGCCCAAGGCGCAAATGCTCTGACCTCAACCCTCCCAGCCACCAGCGATCATCACTGAGGTATACAATATCTCCCTCTTCTGCCTGCATCGCTTTCCTCACAAGCTCCGTCACAGACACCTGCAACCCAGTAAGAGACTCATCAATGCTCACCTGTAGACCTTTAACCTTTTCCCCTAATTTATGATTTGGCAGCCCTCCTCCTTTATAAGTTATCATAGCATCATCTAGAGTGTCTGCAGTCAGCCCCCTAGTGTGAGCTTCATCAGCAGGCTCTGTAAATAGAGTTACAATGACGCCAATTAAACCAGTGGCCACCATTCCAAAGAGGGCTCGAAAATAAATATATTTACCATTGGATGGCCCTAAAACAAAATCCGAAAGTGGGGTGATCCAATCAGGGAACCCCACTGTAAGCAACGTGATTGCACTTCCTGCAATCATGGATATACATGCTGCCTTAGCATTAAAGCGCTTCCAAAAAGCTCCCAAAAAAATGGTTGTCACAATAGCAGGAATGATCACCATAATGCCTTTGTAGTGAATCGACATCAAGCTGCCCTTCTGCTTAGCAAACCAAATGACCAAAAGAAGACCAATCACAGTTGAAATTCCAGAAGCCCAACGAGCCGCCATAAGATAATGTTTGTCGTCGGCATCTGGCTTAATGAGAGGTTTATAAATGTCATAAATACCAATGGCCGCACAAGCATTGATCAACGTATCAATGGTTGACATCAATGCTGCTGTTAAAGCCGCAATAATAAACCCAAATAGAATAGAGTTTTGCTTGAGTGTCTCCCAAGCCACAATAATAAAAGTATGAAATGTATCTTCAATCTCTACAAAATTATAACCTGCCAGAGGCCCTCCAAGGACTTCTTGCTTCACAATCAATGATTTGGCAATCCAACCAACAGCCCCTACAATAATAGCTGAAAGAGGCAGAGTGACCAGAAGGTTAAAGATATTGGCCTTACGTGCATCGTTCATGCTCTTGATGGTTAAATAACGCATTAAAAAACCCTGATTCATAAAAGTGAAGGCGATACTTCCCGCCAACGCCTCACCCCAGAAAAGTCCAGAAGTGTTAAACTTAGGGTCTTCAGTCAAGTGAACAAAAGGCAACCTGTGGCTCACAGGCAAGTACCCCCACCAATCACCAAACCCACCAAGGGCATAAATTCCAAGAAAAATTGCTGTACCACCTGCGATATAAAGCATGATCCCTTGAAACAAGTCGGTAAAAATAACTGCCGTCTGACCACCAAAAGTCACATAAGCTCCCAGAATAAAAGCGATCACAGGAACTGTGTAAAGTGGATTAAGTCCAAACATTCCCTCCACGGCCACACCAATAGTAAACAAATTGTAACCAATGTAATAAAACATGTACGTAAGAATAATTGTCACAGCAATATACCTGGCTGTTTTATTGAATCGACGTTCAAAATACTCTGGAATACTTTTAACTCTGGAATAATAAACAATAGGCAACCAGCCAAACATAAAAAACGGTACAATGAACCAATCATTGAGATAAGTCAGTGTACTGCTCATACCGGTTTCATAACCTTGTTGAGAGTATTTTAAATAGCTGTAAGAACCAATCCCTGTGGCCACCATGCTGGCTGCGGGAATCCACCAAGAAAAACGCTGCCCAGAATAAAAGAAGTCATTGATATTGGAGCTAAACCTCGCAAAGTAAGTTCCAAAAGCCGTAATCAAAATAAAGTACCCAACAACAATAAATGCGATAATTGTTGCTGATTCTGGGGGAATAACTACACCAAAGCTACCCATTACTGAATCCCCTCACCAAGATAAGGAATATTCAACGCCAAAATAATCCAAATGCCGTGGAAAGTAGAAAAAAACACAAACCCTCCTAGAAGAAGGTGCATCCACATCCGCTCATTTCCACGACGTGGGTTAAGAGCCCCGGACTTTAGAATGACAAACATGCCTATAATAAAAGTCACAAGCCCAAAGCCATACATATAAAAGTAGGATGTCCAGGGGTTCTCCTCACCCAAAAGGCTAACAAGAATCCTTGGGTAAAAATAACAAATGGCCAAAACTCCAGCGCATCCCCCCCAAAACTTAGGGTTTAACTTCTTTTTGTACATGAACGGTTCCCCTCAAATACTTTGGATATTCAGAGTTCCAGGTTTTGAGTCTTCCCAGGTAGAGATGTTGATTCAAAAAATATTCGAAAGAACCTCACTGGACTCACTTCACTGCAGGAATCAACAAAAAAATCATACCCCTGCTCTAACTGCTTCAAGTAGCCCTCAAGCCCATAGTCAGTGTCATGAAAGCCTTCTGAGTTTTTTCCATTTCGGAGGTCCATGGCGAAGGGGTTCGAATAAGACAAATAGTAGATATATTTATAGTACTCCCAAGATTTTGCCCCTCTTTTAGTCTCCATAACTTCCACGCTCAGGCCAAGCTGCTCCCAACCCACCCCAGCTATGGATTCACCAGGCTCAACCTTAAACTCTCCAAAGCGCCTTTCTTGCTGCTCTTTGTCCTCAGTAAAAGCTTTGGCTCGGCCACTCTCTATATCAGAGTCGTGGACTTGCATCACCCGCTCTTTGAATATTCTGATCTCTTCAGAGCGACTAAGATGAGAGTCCCAACACCTGTGAGTATCCACATTGCCCGGCCACAAAATATAATCACCATTGTGCCCGCTGCCTGTATTGGCCAATGGACCCCAAAAAACTACAATGAGGAGAATGAGTATTTTCTTATTCATTTTTTCTCCAATTCCTTTTAACACCCGATCATTCTTTTCAGCCATCTCAGAGCCTCTATTCACAGTCTCTATCCCTAAAACTTTAAATTATCTAGTAAATTTCTGGCTGTGGAATCTTTTATATCAACCTGGTTTGGTCTTTAGATAAAAAAGGCCGGTCTTTTAAGGGACCGGCCATAAAACTGGCATCGAGCTACTTTCACACAGTGTTGCCACTGCATTATCATCGCCGCTGGAGGGCTTAACTTCTGTGTTCGGGATGGGAACAGGTGTGGCCCCTCCGCTATAGACACCAGCAAACTTATAAAAACTCTTTAAAACTCGAATATGTAAGCCCCGTCAGGGGCGTAAAAGAAACTATTTGTTTTTGACGATTCCAACCCAATTGGTTGGGGCGGCAAAAACAAAAGTTCAATTACTTAGGCAATTTAAGATTTCCTCTGCCAGAATAGACTCAAGTCATTCCTAGCAAGCGTCTGTTCAAGGTCTTAACTGAAAAACTTTAAAAAGTTTTAAAGAAGCCTCACGACTAATTAGTACAGGTCAGCTGAACATGTTGCCATGCTTACACCTCCTGCCTATCAACCACCTAGTCTCGATGGAGTCTACAGAGATCCGAAGATCTAGAGAAAATTAATCTTAGAGTCGGCTTCCCGCTTAGATGCTTTCAGCGGTTATCCGTTCCGAACATAGCTACCCTGCTGTGCCGTTGACACGACAACAGGAACACCAGCGGTTCGTCCATCCCGGTCCTCTCGTACTAAGGACAGCTCTCTGCAATTTTCTTACGCCCACGGAGGATAAGGACCAAACTGTCTCACGACGTTCTGAACCCAGCTCGCGTACCTCTTTAATTGGCGAACAGCCAAACCCTTGGGACCTGCTCCAGCCCCAGGATGAGATGAGCCGACATCGAGGTGCCAAACACCCCCGTCGATGTGAACTCTTGGGGGGTATCAGCCTGTTATCCCCGGAGTACCTTTTATCCGTTGAGCGATGGCCCTTCCACACGGGACCACCGGATCACTTTGACCTGCTTTCGCACCTGCTCGACTTGTAGGTCTCGCAGTCAAGCTCCCTTATGCCAATGCACTCGACGCCTGGTTTCCAATCAGGCTGAGGGAACCTTCGCACGCCTCCGTTACTTTTTAGGAGGCGACCGCCCCAGTCAAACTCCCCACCAGACAGTGTCCCTCTCCCGGATAACGGGAGCAGGTTAGACATCAAAGACAACAAGGGTGGTATTTCAAGGGTAACTCCACCGAAACTGGCGTTCCGGCTTCAAAGTCTCCCACCTATCCTACACATGCTGCCTCTAATGTCACTGCCAAGCTAGAGTAAAGGTTCACGGGGTCTTTCCGTCCTTCCGCGGGTAGCCGGCATTTTCACCGGCAGTTCAAGTTCGCTGGGCATCTGGTTGAGACAGTGGGGAAGTCGTTACGCCATTCGTGCAGGTCGGAACTTACCCGACAAGGAATTTCGCTACCTTAGGACCGTTATAGTTACGGCCGCCGTTTACTGGGGCTTCAATTCGAGGCTTCGCCGAAGCTAACCCCTCCTTTTAACCTTCCAGCACCGGGCAGGCGTCAGGCTGTATACGTCGTCTTGAGACTTTGCACAGCCCTGTGTTTTTGATAAACAGTCGCTACCCCCTGGACTCTGCGACCATCAGCAACTCCACCCGCAGGGGCTTCACCACCAATGGTACACCTTCTTCCGAAGTTACGGTGTCAATTTGCCGAGTTCCTTAACCAGAGCTAACCCAATCGCCTGAGAATACTCATCTCACTCACCTGAGTCGGTTTACGGTACGGGCGATTTTGAAAACATATCGAAGCTTTTCTTGGAACCATGGCTTATCTCACTTCCGAGGATAAAATCCTCTCGCATTCGCGCCTCAGAGTGAGTGATGCGGATTTACCTACATCACCTCCTGCACGCTTACACCTGAATTCAATAACAGGCTGAGACTGCCTAGTCCGTCACTCCTATACTTACAACAAAATCGGTAACGGAATATTAACCGTTTTTCCATCGACTACGCCACTTGGCCTCGTCTTAGGACCCGACTAACCCTGGGCGGATTATCCTTGCCCAGGAACCCTTGAGTTTACGGCGCCAAGGTTTTTCACCTTGGTTTGTACGCTACTTATGTCAGCATGATCACTTGTGGTTCGTCCAGCCATCCTCGCGGTTGACCTTCAGCCTACGCCACAACGCTCTTCTACCACTTCCTAAGAAGTCCGCAGCTTCGGTAGCATGCTTGAGCCCCGTTAAATCTTCCGCGCAGAGCCACTAGACCAGTGAGCTATTACGCTTTCTTTAAAGGATTGCTGCTTCTAAGCCAACCTCCTGGTTGTCTCAGTAGCTCCACAACGTTTTCCACTTAGCATGCATTTAGGGACCTTAGCTGGCGGTCTGGGCTCTTTCCCTCTCGTCGCAGGACCTTATCACCCTACGACTGCCTCCCGAGGTAACTATAACCGGCATTCGGAGTTTATTTGGGTTTGGTAATCTGGTAAAGACCCCTAGCCCATTCAGTGCTCTACCTCCGGTATAGAATTTACTCGAGGCTATACCTAAATATATTTCGAAGAGAACCAGCTATCACCCAGTTTGATTGGCCTTTCACCCCTAATCACAGCTCATCCAAGGAGTTTTCAACCTCCACTGGTTCGGGCCTCCACGCAGTGTTACCCACGCTTCACCCTGGCCATGATTAGATCACCGGGTTTCGGGTTTATTACTACAAACTAACGCCCTATTCAGACTCGCTTTCGCTACGACTACACCTCACGGCTTAATCTTGCTTGCAACAATAACTCGCTGACTCATTATGCAAAAGGTACGCAGTCACACTTGATCAGATCATAGTGCTCCCACTGCTTGTAAGCTTACGGTTTCAGGTTCTATTTCACTCCCCTCTCGGGGTTCTTTTCACCTTTCCCTCACGGTACTAGTACACTATTGGTCACCAGAGTATATTTAGCCTTAGAGGGTGGTCCCTCCAGATTCCCAGCGGGTTTCACGTGCCCGGTGGTACTCGGGATACTTTCAAGAGGTTATTTGCTTTCGCTTACATGACTATCACATTCTTTGGCCAGGTTTTCCAACCTGTTCTGCTAGCAAATAACTTTGTAACTCTTTGGAGCCTCCTTGGCAGCTCCTGAAAGTCCCACGACCTCCCCTGTACAACGACCAAGATCTTTAACATACAGAGGATTTAGGCTGATCCGCGTTCGCTCGCCACTACTAACGGAATCTCGGTTGATTTCTCTTCCTGAGGGTACTGAGATGTTTCACTTCCCCTCGTACGCTTCACACAGCTATGTATTCACTGTGTGATACCAGTTATACTGGTGGGTTTCCCCATTCGGAAATCCCCGGATCAAAACATATGTGCTGTTCCCCGAGGCTTATCGCAGCTTATCACGTCCTTCATCACTCTCTGGTGCCGAGGCATCCACCGTAAGCCCTTAGTAGCTTCAAAATCAGTTAAAACTTGAACTAAACTAAACTTGCTAAGAATTACTTCAATCTATCAATGTCAGTAGATTGGTAATTCTTAAATAAAAAAAGAGTTCATCTAAGGTCCGTCAGGACCGTAAAAGTAGCTTTTTGATTTTTACGATCCCGTGCCAATTGCACGGGGCGGAAAAATTAAAAGTTCCTTTTTTAGACTACCTCTTAGAGCTTACCGCGTTGCTATTCTCGACACATATTTAAGTCTTACGACTAAAATAGTGTGTAAAATTACAACTCGTTAAAAAATTGCCTAAATACATATTCGATTTTCAAAGAGCGCCGCCGTCACAGGCAGCGCAAACTTACTTTCCTTTTTTAACGATGCCGCCCCAATTGGACGGCGCGGGAAAAAAAGGAAGTTCCGCTTGCACCATTTGTTCGGCGAAAAATTCAGATTTGTCTTCAATAAAAACAAAACTCAATCTTTCGCGGCCTGTTCAGAAACTGGTGGGCCTGAGAAGACTTGAACTTCTGACCCCACGCTTATCAAGCGTGTGCTCTAACCAACTGAGCTACAGGCCCTCTTGCCTTTACTCTCTCAAAACTAAATAGCTAACAGGTCTTGAGGTTGACCTAAGAGTCGCCAGACTCGGAAAAGGAAACTTTTCTTTTTTAACGATCCTGTGCCAATTGCACAGGGCGAGAAAAAAGGAAGTTCCGCTCAACTTCAACATCTGACAAGTACTCCTTAGAAAGGAGGTGATCCAGCCGCAGGTTCCCCTACGGCTACCTTGTTACGACTTCACCCCAATCATCAGCCGTACCTTGGGCGCCTGCCTCCGAAGTTAGCGCAGCGACTTCTGGTACAACCAACTTTCATGGTGTGACGGGCGGTGTGTACAAGGCCCGGGAACGTATTCACCGTGGCATTCTGATCCACGATTACTAGCGATTCCAGCTTCATGAGGTCGAGTTGCAGACTCCGATCCGAACTTAGATAGGCTTTTTGGGATTTGCGTGATCTCGCGATTTAGCTTCCCTCTGTACCTACCATTGTAGCACGTGTGTAGCCCTGGCCATAAGGGCCATGAGGACTTGACGTCATCCCCACCTTCCTCCGACTTAACGTCGGCAGTCTGTTTAGAGTGCCCAACTAAATGCTGGCAACTAAACATAAGGGTTGCGCTCGTTGCGGGACTTAACCCAACATCTCACGACACGAGCTGACGACAGCCATGCAGCACCTGTCTAGCAGTCCGAAGACGTACCCATTTCTGGGATACTTCCACTAGATGTCAAGGCCAGGTAAGGTTCTTCGCGTTGCATCGAATTAAACCACATGCTCCACCGCTTGTGCGGGCCCCCGTCAATTTCTTTGAGTTTTAACCTTGCGGCCGTACTCCCCAGGCGGGACACTTAACGCGTTAG
>JAUILT010000035.1 GCA_030432925.1 Bdellovibrionia bacterium
GTCCGGCAGCATCATCAGCCGCTTTGTTGATTCGGCTTCCACTTGCCAGCTTTGCCAAGCTGTCTGAGATATTGTTTTGGCTACCAACTAGGTTTCTTTGAGCGTTGATGGCCGCTATGTTTGTTGATACTCGCATTCCCATTTTATCCTCCAAAAAAATATTTATTTAAATCTGTTCATAGTCAATCCTCCTTGTCAGAACCCTCATCTGGGGCCGGCGTCCGTTGCCGTTCAATTTGTTATTGGTACTTTAATTAAAACTCCCTTTTCTGTTGGGGAGCTTTTCCGTGTACGGTTTTTCCGTCCGTAGTAGCCTCCTTTGTTAAGTGTTCAAACAAACTTCCTAACTAAAACAGCAAAAACTTCTTGCCGCTTACACAAGAGTTTTCGGGAACGCAGTTGGATTCTTGACAGGACGAGTGTCCAATTTGGACCAACGGACTTAAAACTTAGCCCTTTGGAAGATCGAGGTCCTAAGACCTCAGTGTTGAAATCAACACCTTTGCATTGCTTCAATTAAAAATCCGAGACAAAAAAATCGCGATTTTTTCATTCACCCATTGGTGTGCGTTCATCCGTGCCATAATAGTGAATTCTCTGGATAGGGATGGAACTCAGTCTATTTCTTGAAATCGGCAAGCTGCCATTCGGCCACTTAACTTATAGAAGTGCATTTGGACTCTTCTTAAGTGCTTGCTCGCATCGTAGCCAATGGTGCAGAGTTCGTTGGAGGGGTCAAAGTGTGAGCACTGCTCACAACAAAACATGATATCCATATTGTTAAACATACCAGGGTTGATGGGGTCACGAATAACCCCTCGTTTTGAGCTTCTAAAGGTATTTTTTTTGGACATTGACAGCTTTCGTTTCATACACACACTACGAGGTAGATATAGTTGTTTCGCTCTTCAGGTGCAAGGAGACATCAATGAATGACATCGAAAAAATGACGAGAAAGAGTCAGGAGGCCATGCAGGCTGCTGCTCAAAGAGCAGAAGTCTCACAGAACTCTACCGTGGAGCCTGCACACCTTATATATGAGCTTATTGTTCAGCAGGGGGGGATTGTGCCTCAGGTCCTGCGTGCCTTGGGGAGTGAGCCTCAGCGAGTGGCTGCAGCTTTTGAGAAGAAAATGGATGCTTTTCCACGGGTGTCTGGTGAGGGTGTTAAAGTTGTTGCGAGTCAGGATCTGGTTAAAGTGTTCAAGGAATCAGAAAGCCTTGCTGGTAAAATGGGTGATCTTTATATAAGCACAGAGCATTTTGTATTGGCGGCATTGACAGTTCACCCAGACACCGCTGATATTTTTAAAAGCCACGGTGTGAGTCTCCGCGAGTTCGAAGCAGAGTTGACAAAGCTCAGGGGCAATAAAAATGTAACGGATGATCATCCGGAGAATAGTTTTGATGCCTTAGGAAAGTACGCCCGTGATTTAACAGCTCTTGCTGAGGAAGGGAAGCTGGACCCTGTGGTGGGGCGTGATGAGGAAATTCGTCGAGTGATTCAAGTACTTTCTCGAAGAACCAAAAATAATCCAATTTTGATTGGTGAGCCCGGCGTAGGAAAAACGGCTATTGCAGAAGGTCTTGCTGTGAGAATTGTTAATGGTGATGTTCCCAATGTTTTACTAGGTAAAAAGTTAATGGCTCTTGATATGGGGGCTCTTATTGCTGGGGCCAAATATCGAGGAGAGTTTGAAGATCGTTTAAAGGCAGTAGTAAAAGAAGTTTCGGAATCTGATGGTGGAATTGTTTTGTTCATTGATGAGATTCATACCTTGGTAGGGGCTGGAAAAACTGATGGTGCTATGGATGCCGGTCAAATTCTTAAACCGGCACTGGCCCGGGGGGAACTGCGCTGTATTGGTGCCACAACTTTGGATGAGCATCGCAAATATATTGAAAAAGACAAGGCTTTAGAAAGACGATTTCAAACGGTGATCGTTCAGGAGCCTAGTGTACAAGATGCCATTACGATTCTTCGTGGGTTGAAAGAAAAATACGAGGTTCACCATGGAGTGCGTATTACCGATAGCGCTATTGTCGCTGCTGTTAAGTTATCACACCGATACATCACGTCTCGCTTTTTACCTGATAAGGCCATTGACCTAATGGATGAGGCAGCCAGTCGCCTAGGGATTGAAATCAATTCCGTACCAGCTGCTATCGATGAGATTAACCGCAAGGTTATGCAATTACAAATTGAACGAGAAGCGCTCAAAAAGGAAAGTGAAGGAGATGCGCAAAAACGATTAGCTTCTATAGAAAAAGAACTGGCAGATTTGGAAGAAGAAAACAAAGCTCTGACAACCCAGTGGGAAAAGGAAAAAGCTGAAATTGGTGGAGTGAAAGGCATTAAAGAAGAGATTGATCGATTGCGTGTAGATATTGATAGAGCTGAGAGGGAAGGGGATTTAGGAAAAGCTGCTGAGCTTAAATATGGCCGACTTCCTGAATTGGAAAAACGATTGGCGGATTATGAAAGCCAAAGCGAAGAGCAAAAGAAAACTCCGACTGATGAGAGTCGTCTTTTAAAAGAGGAAGTGGGGCCAGAGGAGATTGCCGAAGTCGTAGCCAAGTGGACGGGTATTCCAATTAAAAAAATGCTGGAGTCGGAATCAGATAAACTTTTGAATATGGAAAACTGGCTGCGTCGTCGCGTGGTAGGGCAGGATGAGGCACTAACAGTGGTGTCCGACGCGATTCGACGGGCTCGTGCAGAAATTTCTGACCCCAATAAGCCGATTGGCTCCTTTATGTTTCTCGGCCCAACAGGAGTTGGGAAGACAGAAACTGTCAAGGCTTTGGCGGAATTCATGTTTGATACTGAAGATGCTGTTGTCCGCATCGATATGAGTGAGTACATGGAAAAACACGCTGTCTCTCGTCTTATTGGAGCGCCTCCCGGATATGTGGGGTATGAGGAGGGAGGACAGTTGACTGAGCGGGTTCGTCGTCAACCTTACTCAGTTGTACTATTAGATGAAATTGAAAAGGCCCACCCCGATGTTTTTAACGTTTTGCTTCAGGTACTAGATGATGGGCGGTTGACTGACGGGCAGGGGAGGACAGTGGATTTTAAGAATACGGTGTTTATTATGACGAGTAACGTGGGTTCACAGGCTCTGATTGATGATTCTCTCAACGAAGAGCAAAAAGAAAGTGCCATCAAAGAGGCTTTGAAATCCCATTTCCGTCCGGAATTTCTAAACCGGTTGGACGAAGTCGTTTCATTCAAAAGCCTGGGAGAAGAGCAGATTTCTGGAATTGTCAGTATTCAACTAGAAGAAATTAAAAAGCGGTTGGCTGAAAAGAAAATGGACCTTACTTGGGACGATAAGGCCTTGAGTTACTTGGCCAAACGGGGTTTTGACCCTGCTTATGGGGCCCGTCCTCTCAAGAGAGTTATCCAAAACGAGATTCTCAACCCTTTGGCTAAAAAGGTGATTCGTCATGAGGTGTTGTCAGGGTATTCTATAAAACTAAAGGGAACGGATCTGCGAATCAACTTTGAAATCAGTCAGTAAGTAGACCCCACTTTTAGGCATATCGATCTGGTTTGAATTTGCTTAGCCTTTTACAGGCCCTAATATGTGGAACGTGGATTCGTGCCTAATCTAAAGATTTTTCAAAGATTGTCACAGTTTGGTGACATTTTGCAGCAAAATGGCATACTTACGAGTTATGTTCTCAGGTATCGTCGAGGCGACTTCCGCCACCAAAAATATCCAAAAGCGTGGAGATATTCTTCAGCTGACAGTCTTTCGTCCTCACGATTTCAATGACTTAAAAGCCGGAGATTCTATTTCTGTCAATGGTATTTGTTTAACGGTGGAGTCTTTTGATAACGAATCCATTCAATTTGCCCTGGCGGCAGAGACTTTGCAAATAACGATGTGGAATGAAGACAGTCTCAAAGAGCGTCGCTGGAACCTTGAGCGCTCCTTGAGGCTGGGAGACCGTATTCATGGTCATATGGTTTCAGGTCATGTGGACGCCATGGGCGAGGTGAAGAGTATAGAAGGTTTTCAGGAGACGCGTTTTTTAAAAGTGCAAGTGCCAGAGTTCTTACAGCCCTACCTCTGGAAAAAGGGGAGTATTACTATTCAAGGAGTCAGCCTGACCATTAACAAAATTGAGAATTTTGTGTTAGAGGTTTGCCTGATACCAGAAACCTTGAGCCGCACCAATTTTGGAGCCTTGAATGTAGGAGACATGGTGACATTGGAGGTGGACACTATGGCGCGGGCGATTCTCCAGTATTTGAAAAATCAGGGTGTTCCTGGCGGATTTAAAGGAAGCGAGACTCAGTGAAGTTTAATAGTGTTGATGAGATCATTGAAGATATAAGACTGGGAAAAATGGTGATCCTTGTTGACGATGAAGATCGTGAAAACGAAGGCGACCTGATTATTGCCGCTGACTATATCACTCCGCAAATGGTAAATTTCATGGTTTCTGAAGCCCGTGGGCTTGTCTGCTTGACTGTGACTCATCAACAGATCAAAAAGCTGGGCATACCTTTGATGGTCAACGATGATATCAATCTAAGCCCCAACAAAACTGCTTTTACTGTCTCCATTGAGGCGGCTCATGGAGTGACTACAGGAATTTCTGCTGCTGATCGTGCTCTGACTATTAAGGTTGCGGCCAGCCCAGATGCCACACCAGGTGATGTGATTGTGCCAGGTCATATTTTTCCTATTCGTGCTCAAGACGGGGGTGTTCTTAAGAGAGCTGGCCATACCGAAGCCAGTGTGGATCTCGCTCGACTAGCAGGTTTGAATCCATCTGCTGTTATTTGTGAAATTATGAACCCTGATGGCACTATGGCTCGGGCGCCTCAGCTCTTTGAATTCTCTCAAAAACATGGTTTGAAAATTGGAACTATTGAAAGCCTTATTCAATACCGTATTGAAAATGAATCCTTTGTGGGAGAGGTGGCTCGTGCCAGTATGCCTTCTCTTTATGGCACTGGCTTTCAGGTGAGAGCTTTTGTTAACCACCTAGATGATCGTGAGCACTTAGCTCTTGTTAAAGGTGATATTAACCCTGAGTTGCCGACGCTTGTACGTGTTCATACGGAGTGTGTCATGGGAGACGTATTGGGCAGTCTCAGAACCCGGAGTGGAGAGTATTTGCAGGCCTCTATGCGGATGATTGACGAGGCCGGTACGGGGGTAATCCTTTATCTTCGCACAGAAAATATGGATAGCCGATTGGTGAATCGTATCAAGGCTTATTCAGATTTGGACCAAGGGCTGGTGGATGTGGAGGGGGCTCGGAAAACTTTTTTCTCTGACCGCAGAGATTATGGTGTAGGGGCGCAGATGCTTAGAGAGCTTGGAGTTAGAAAAATCAATTTGCTAACCAATAGTAAAGCTAAGAGAGTTGGGCTTAAAGGCTATGGTATTGAAATTGTGGAGACAACAAGCCTACCTGTTGAGGTCGGGCAGTTGGATCAGGTTGAATCTAAAGGTGAAGAGGAGGCCGTGCTATGAATATTTATCAAGCTGGCTGTCAGGCAGAGATTGACTACAAAGTGGGCGTGGTGACGGCTCGTTTTAACAGTGCTGTAACAGAAAAGTTAGAAAAAGGCGCCATGGATCAACTTACAGCCCGAGGTATTTCTGAAGATAATATTGTGGCCGTTCGTGTTCCAGGGGCTATTGAAATTCCTTTGGTGGCTCAAAGGCTGCTAGAGATGGGGTGTGATGGGGTGGTGGCAATAGGAGCTGTTATTCGTGGAGACACAGCCCATTTTGATTATGTCTGTAACTCTGTAGAGAGAGGCTGTACCGAGCTTCAGCTCCAATATAAGAAACCTGTGGGGTTTGGCGTGATCACTACAGAAAATGCTGAACAGGCCTACGCCCGTTGTGGTGGAGATAAAGGCAATAAAGGCGCCGAAGCGGCAGAAGTCGTAATTGAAATGTTAAATTTAATGAGACAACTAACCCAAACCCTTTAAAGGAGTATCTAATGGAAGACACCACGAAACAGGATATTTGCAAAATTACACTGAATGACTTTTATAGCAAACTGAGTGAGAGAGTGAGTGATTACAATGCAAAGCTCATGTTGCAATCAGCAGTTATTTCTACAGGTTTGGATCAGAACCTTTCTAGTTTGAACAATGAAGAAGCCAAGGCCATCTGCTTGGAATTGATTAAAAAGGGTGGACCAGCTTTTCAAGTTGGAAAAGCCATGTATCAGCAGGTTCAATAGTCTGCTCTCAAGGATTCCTGTTGTGAATCCTAATATTTTTTGAAAAAGTAGGGGTATGGGAGATTTTTTTCGCCGGATGGTATCCGGGCTGGAGCCAGAAGAGCGACTGAAGAGACAAAAGGAATTTATTGCCGTTGGTCTTCTTACAGTCATCTTTCTGGTTCTTACTTTTTTTGAATTCCGTCTTTTTGAGTTCAGCCACTCGCTGCCATTCGTGCACTCTATTTTCTTTTTGGGGTTGGTCAATTTTAATATCATCATTTTTCTTCTGCTTATTTATTTGATCTTCCGTAATGTAGTAAAAGTGTTTGCTGAAAAGCAAGGGAAGCTCATTGGCAGCTCTCTAAAAACTAAGTTGATTGCAGCATTTGTGACCTTCAGCTTTGTGCCAACGGCCCTTATGTTTATTGTTTCGGTTTTTTATATAAATAATAGTTTTGATAAGTGGTTTTCAGCTAAAATGGCTGGGGTTTTAGAAAGTTCTCTAGAAGTTACTAATGCTTTTAGTCTGTCATCGAAAAGAAAAAATTATCACTTTGCCGGAAAAATTCGCAGGCGACTTAACTTTCAAGATTCTTCTCAGCTGCAGAGCCAGCTAGAGGCTCTGCGCGAGGAGTATTCTCTGGATGCTGTGGAGTACTATCCCAATTTATTTGATGAGCGGGTAGTCAGTCTGTCCAAGGATGAGCTGATTCCTCCGGTTCCTAGGGTGTCTTTGAAAACCCTGAGGCGCAGTTTGGAGCAAAAGGCGGAAACCAGTGTGGTGCATCAGTTTGAAGAGGGAAACCTGGTAAGAGTGATTGTACCTATGCGAAATAGGGATGGGGCCATTGTGGTGTCCACATTTTTGCCACTTTCCTTATTGGCCAGAATTAATGACATCTCTAAGGCGTATGAGGACTTTAGAGATACCAACCCTTTAGAATACCCCATCAAGTCGATCTATCTAATTATTTTGACATTGATGACTCTTGTGATTCTTTTGGGAGCCACCTGGTTTGGCTTTTATTTAGCCAAACAGCTGTCTATCCCTTTGCTGGAGTTAGGAAAGGCAGCCACTCGTGTTGCCCGACGGGATTATAAAACCGTACAGATGACTTCTGGATCTGCCGAGATCAATGAGTTAATTGATCACTTTAATAATATGACCACAAACTTGGAGCGCTCAGAAAAAACGGCCAAAGAGGCCGCAGAAAGTCTTAAAGACACCCTCAACCAGCTAGATGAACACAGTCAGTACATCGAAGTGGTGCTTTCCAATATTATGACTGGGGTCATCTCTATAGATCAAAACGGGTATATTACCATGGTTAACCATCATGCTGCCAGTCTGCTGGAAATAGATCCTGAAAAATATGCTGGCCGAAAAGCCAAAGATGTACTCAGTAAGGATTACTACGAAATTTTTGACGACCTCTTGGTATCTATGAAGACTTACAAAGCACAAAGTTTAAAAAAAGAGGTTCAAGTAAATATTAACGGTCGTTCTGTACCTTTACAGATGACTTTGAGCGTATTGTACGACGAAGGCAAAAGTGAATTGGGCAAGGTGCTGGTATTTGATGACCTGACGCCTGTTGTGCGGGCTCAACGGGCGGCGGCATGGACAGAAGTGGCCCGAAGAATTGCTCACGAAATTAAAAACCCTCTGACCCCGATTCGCCTATCTGCCCAACGGTTACAGAAAAAGTTCGGTGATAGTGTGCAGGATCCAGCCTTTGAACAATGCACGTCCATGATTATTGATCAAGTGGATAACCTGAAAGGCCTTGTCAATGAGTTTAGTCATTTTGCTCGATTGCCAAAATCCCAACCTATTCAGGGAAATCTAAACTCTGTTATTTTAGAAGCTCTGACTTTATATCAGACAGGACATGTGGAAATAGCCTTTAATTTTCAGGAAGATAGTGAGCTCCCAGAGTTTCGGTTTGATCCTGACCAAATCAAGCGTGTGATAAATAACCTAGTGGATAATGCTGTGGCTGCTTTTACGAGCCAAAAGGACGCAGCAGTAGACATTCGGGTTGATTATGATAGCATCTTAAAGATCGTCCGGGTGTCTATTGTCGACAATGGACCAGGAATCCCCAAGGGAATTAGAGACAGAATTTTTGAGCCCTACGTAACGACTAAAAAAAATGGGACAGGACTGGGGTTAGCTATTGTCAAAAGAACCATTGAAGATCACAACGGTTTTATCCGGGCTTTTGCTGGGGAAAATGGTGGAACTCGCGTGGTGATTGAATTACCTGTGATTGGGGATGATCTTACAAAAGTTTCAAAAAGTACGGCTTTAGCCGGGAGTGAGGAGTCAACATTATGAGTGCAGTGGATCAATCAGTTAAAAAATCTGTGAAGATTCTTATTGTTGATGATGAAAAAGCCATTGGAGATATTCTTTCAGCATCTTTGGAAGATGATGGCTATGTAACCGAAGCAGCTTTGGATGGTGAATCTGGCCTCAAGGCTATGCAGACTTTTCAACCAGATATTGTATTTCTGGATATCTGGATGCCTGGAGAGATCGATGGCCTAGATGTTCTGCAAATGGCTCAAAAACAGTATCCTGAAATGAATATTGTTATTATGTCAGGACATGGGACCATTGAGACGGCAGTCAAAGCTGTAAAATTGGGAGCTTGGGACTTTATTGAGAAACCCTTATCTATGGATAAGGTGTCTATTTTGATTAAAAATATTCTGACTTTTCGTCAGACAGAAAAAGACAAAAATGCTTTGTTAAATAAATTACGCAGAAATATTGCTTTGATCGGTGATTCTGGAGCCATGAAAGTGCTTAAGCAAATGGTGGCTCGAGTGGCCCAGTCTGAGAGTTGGGTGCTTATTACTGGTGCCAACGGAACGGGCAAAGAGCTGGTAGCGCAAAACATTCACTATCTGAGTGCCAGGGCCAGTGAGCCTTTTATTGATGTCAATTGTGCCGCTATTCCCAAGGACTTGATTGAAAGTGAATTGTTTGGTTATGAAAAAGGTGCTTTTACAGGGGCTGATAGGCAAAAATTGGGTAAGTTTGATTTAGCCCACGGTGGGACTCTATTTCTTGATGAAATTGGTGATATGAGTTTGGAGGCCCAGGCCAAAATTCTAAGAATCTTGCAAGAAAAGTCCTTCCAAAGAGTCGGAGGAACAGAAACTATCAAGGTAGATGTGCGTGTCATTGCTGCAACTAACAAGGATTTAAAAGAAGAAATTAAAAAAGGAACTTTCCGAGAAGATCTTTTCTATCGATTAAATGTAGTGCCTTTTAAGGTGCCTGAACTGAAGGACCGTCAAGAGGATATTCCAGCTTTAATCACTCATTTTGTAAATGACTTTTCGAAACAGAGTGGTATTCAGAAAAAACTGTTGAGTGAGACCGCTATGAACAAATTGGTCAATTATACGTGGCCGGGCAATGTGCGTGAGCTCAAAAACTTTGTGGAGCGGGTGTATATTCTGACTCCAGGGGACTTTGTGGATGTTCACGATTTGAAATTTGCAGGATTGTCCGATATCAGTTCTTCAGAGGGGAGCGACCTATTGAGTTCTGCAAGTTTTCGTGAGGCTCGGGCTCGCTTTGAGCGGGAATTTTTGGAGCAGAAGATCACTGAGCACAATGGCAATATTTCTAAAACGGCTGAAAGTATTGGGCTTGAGAGAAGCTATCTACATAGAAAAATAAAATCCTATGGAATTGAGGTTTAGCCTCTCAGGAGCAAGCAAATGTATGAATTCAATTATCAGAAAAGGTCCTGAGCATGCGCTGGTCAAAATCCCATCTTTATACCATTAAAGAAGTGCCCTCCGACGCAGAGATTCCCAGCCATAGACTTTTAATCCGTGGCGGCTATATGAAAAAACTAGCCCCCGGTATTTACTCTTATGGGCCATTACTTTTAAGGGCCATTCGTAAATTTGAAAATATCATTCGTCAAGAGTTGGATCGCCGTGGTTGTGTAGAGATTCTCATGCCCATGGTACAGCCCAAAGAGCTTTGGGAAGAATCTGGGCGATGGCAGAGCATGGGGCCGGAGATGCAGAGACTCAGTAATCGCAAGGGCCATGAGTTTTGTTTGGGAGCGACTCATGAAGAAGTTGTTCTCGATTTTATGAAAAACGATATTAAAAGTTATAGAGATCTTCCTGCAAACGTCTATCAGATTCAAACAAAGTATCGGGATGAAATTCGTCCTCGTTTTGGCCTTATGAGAGGTCGTGAATTTTTGATGAAAGATGCTTATTCTTTTGATTTGGACCAAGGTTCTGCTAAAGAGTCTTACCAAAAAATGAAACAGGCCTACCAGGCCATTTTTGAAAAGCTAGGGCTGAGCTTTCGCATCGTCAGAGCGGACAGTGGAAATATTGGTGGGGATCTCAGTGAGGAGTTTCACCTTTTAGCAGAGCATGGTGAGGATCTCTTGTTGGTGAGCGAGGAAGGGGACTTTGCGGCGAATGTAGAGGTTTGCCCCGCACAGGACTTTGAAGGGAAGAAAGCCTTGGACAGCTTGTTTCCTATGGAGGAGTTTGAAACCAAAGGTTTAAAGAAAATTTCCACACTATCCCAGGCTTTAAAAATTCCTGAAAATGAACTAGTTAAAACCCTATTTTACTCTTCAGCCGAAGATGGGGACAGTGATAGAAAGCCAGTGGCTGTCTTGCTTCGGGGCGATGATGAGCTGAACCTTGTAAAGTTGAAAAAAGCCATTGGTATGAACCGGGAGCCCGTGCCTTTGGAAGAAAAAGAGATCAAAGAGGTCTCTGGTGCGTGGCCTGGAAGTTGCGGGCCGGTGGGTCTAAAAATTCCTGTGTACATGGACAATGGTGTAGCCACACTGTCCAATTATATTGTTGGTGCCAACAAAGATGGATTCCACTTTAAAAATGTTAATTCCGATCGAGATTTTAAGCCTCACTTTATAGGTGATTTGAGAACTGCCCACGCTGGAGACAAAAATCCAGAAGGTGACGGTGTGCTTAAGGAAATGCGTGGCATTGAGGTCGGGCATATTTTTTATTTAGGCACTAAATATTCAGAAGCCATGAATGCTCGCTATCTGGATGAATCTGGTAAAGAACAAGTTATTGAGATGGGCTGTTATGGGATTGGTGTGACTCGAACCGTTCAGGCAGCCATTGAATCTTCACATGACAAGGATGGCATTGTTTGGCCATTATCGATAGCTCCATTTGCCGTTCACATTTGCCTACTGGACCCTGAAGACACCAAAGCCTCCGAAGTGGCTGACCACATTTACAAAGGTCTTTGGGAGTCAGGGTATGATTGCTTTTTAGATGATCGCACAGAGCAGCGTCCAGGCCCTAAGTTCAAAGATGCTGATCTTTTGGGAATGCCTCTCAGAATCAATATTGGAGCCCGTGGTCTGTCTAATAATGAAGTAGAACTCATAGATCGCAAGTCCAAAGAGATGACCAAAGTCGTTCCGGACAATGCTCTTAATGCCGCCCTTACCTGGCTCAAGTCGCAGAAATATACCAATTCGGTTTGAATTTTTCCGTTTCATTTTTGTTTTATTTTGCAAACTGAGATAGGCTTATTGGCATGAATATCAGTCCGGAGTTAGAAGCCAAGTTAAAGAGCGTGAAGGCTATTGTATTTGATTGTGATGGTGTGCTTACCAATGGGCAGGTCTTTTATAATGGAAATGGCCATTGGGTGCGGTTTTTTAATATCAAGGATGGTATGGGTATTCAGCGTCTGCAAAAGTGTGGCCTCCGTGTGGGGATCATTACAGCTTCTGAAACAGAGGATATTCGCGAACGGGCCAAAGCTCTTGGTATTGAAGATCTTTATGAGGGTGTGAAAGATAAGCTGGCCTGCTTTAAAGAGCTTTCGAGCAAGTGGAAACTGCCTTTTAACGAAATCGCTTACATGGGTGATGACTTTCAAGATGTTCCGGTCTTTCAAGTGGCGGGGCTTTCGGTATCGGTTCCTAATGCTGTGGGTGCTGTGAAAACCCAGGTAGATTTGGTCACCGAAGAGTCCGGTGGCATGGGGGCTGTTCGTGAGATCTGTGAATGGATTCTTGCCAGCCAGAAAAGAACCTAACCCGTTTTATTTTTTCGCAGGAAATACTATCGGACTGTCTGGAAACTCCACTGAGCGATAGGTGATACTTCCATCCTTATTGAATGTCCATTTGGGCTGCTCAGTATTTTTTTGGACGCCATTTCTACTTGTATAGGAGTAGGGCAGGTGTTGGACGATGGATTTTTTACTGATGCTATAGACAGCTGCTTTGGTCAACTCAAACATTTCAGAAGTGCCAAGGACATCTGCAAAATAAATGACAACCTCGTAGTCTCCGTGTTTTTTGACGAATTTGACTTTTGGAGTTGTATGACTGGAGGGGAGCGCAAACTTTTGCTTGTTGTTTCGGATAAGAAAATCAGAGTGATTTATTGTCCGAACCCTCCAACTTTCTGTAGAGGCTGTTGCTAACAAAGAAAAGAGCAAAAATAAACTTGCTGTGATCAGTCTGAATGCGGATTTCGGGTTTTGGCAGGGGGCTTTGCCGATACTGGTACAGGCGCTGCTTTTGGAATTTTGTTGTTGCCACCACATTTGTTTCTCCTTTGGATTATTCCTTCAATATCTCCACCATAAAACATGGGACCGGATTTTCTTTCGTAAAAAATATGATACCCAGGACAGCCACTTCCTCCGCCGCCACATCCGTAATCTCTCACAGGTCTGTCACCATGGGCCTTACTGGCCAGGCGGAGGTCTTTCACCCTGTTGAATTTTCTAAAATCCCAATTGGGTACGTAAAGTGTCCGGTTATTTTGATTTCTTGCAGGGTAGTCTGAGGGAGCCAGGCCATCACGGATCAAGTCTTTGCGGGTCCGCCCATCGGCTGTCTTGTGACCCCCAGGAAGCAGCATTCCATAGGGCGAAAAATAACTATCCATTCTGTCAACTTGCGGCCTTGGTTGAAGCATTTCTGGCCGTTCATTGAGAGCAATAAACCCTTCAATGGCCTTGTCAAATTCGGCTTTGCCCTGGTTGGATTTTGGCTCCAGGTGGTCTCTCCACTTATGAAACTCATTCTTATTGTACATGGAGAACTGCATGTGAGACAGGGCAACATCTAGGGCGTTGTACTGGCGGCCTTTGTCTTTTTGCAACTGTCTGGTTCGGTTTTGAATCACTTTTTGAACAAACATGGTTTCTTGCCAGCCAGGCTCAGAAGTGTGGGAATTGGTAGCCACCTTTCCAGCTTCGATACCGGCGGTAAAAATCATGCCAGCAAACTCCTGCTCCAGTGGGTTGAGTAGAGACATAACATGGCACATCCATTTGGTGCGATCGAGTCCTTGAGCGTTATTTCTTGAGACCTTGGCCACAGCTTGTTTGATGGATTGCAAGCACTCTTTCAGCTGTTCTCTGTGAGCTCGAGTGGGTCCCCCTTCCACGCCCAGGGCTTGACAGCCAGGGCGGTATCCATCTTGCTCTCTGAAGGGGGTTTGTTTAATAATGTCACCGGGAAAAGGTGATGAGGCGTCATGATCACAGCTTTCATCATGCGTATGAGTTAATCTGCGATTGGTTGCGGTGATCAGATTGTTCGCATCCATAGGGTATGCTTGATGAAAATTGTTCTGGAGAGTTGTGTTAGGGATAAAAAATTCTTGTGGCTTGCCGTCAAAGCCGGTGATGTTACTTCCATTGAGACTAGCAGCTCCTCGGTAGCCTGAAACACTATTAACTTCAGCCATCTCCAAAGGGGTGAAGCGAATCAGGTCGCTCGGGTTAAATATAGCCGTCCCAAAGATGTTTCCATTATTCATTGGGTAGACCGTGGTTTTAATGTTGGGTATGAAGTCTGTCCCTACAACATTCGGCAGGTCATTGAGGTTGCTGGGCATGCTAACGGGCTGGCCTTGAATTTTTTTGTAGGTGATTGCCGCCTGCGTTTTGTCTCCAGGTGGTAGTAAAGACTCCTCTTCTGCCGCAGGGTTGGAGTTGGTGGCGGCCAGTTGGGTGTCATCCTGTTTCGGGTTCACATGGGTATCACTTTCGTTTGGAGTACCACCTAGCTCAAGAGATCCATTGGTATAGGTATCATGCGCGGCCTTGGCCGGGGTGATCGTAATCACTGCTGTTATGAGTATGAAAAAGCCAATCTTCACGCCCTTGATTATAACCCAAAATTATAACGGGAGGATAGCTGTGAGTGAGTGGCGGTGTATTTTATTACTTCTGGGTAATTATTGGGCAGCTGACTGTTTCTTTGACAGGACATTGGTCGTCCTTGGCTTATCTTAAGTCCAACTTAAGGAGCTTTGTTGGCACAGTACTTGGACTAGATTTAAACGTGAAAGTTCAAAACCTCTCAGTCATTTCCGAAAGAAAACTATGGGTTTAGTTTTATTTCTTTTTACAACAGTGTTTCTATCTGCAGATTTTGCTGATCAGAGTTGGGCTGTATTCAGTAAGCAGCCTGATATTGCGTACGGTTTTGGCCAGTCTTTAAAGTCTGGGGCAAGGACGGTTTCCAATTGCAGTATTCCCAAAGGAGCTGTTGCTAAAATTGAAGACTACGATGCAAATAGCAGAGTATATACAATGAGAATTGAAAATAAAGTTATCTTGTGTGGGGGGCGCTCCGTAAAGAATGCGCAGGTAAAAATTCCAAGAAGAGAGGGAGAGGAGACCATCCGCAATTTTTCCACTTTTTCTAGTAAGAAGGTTGCTATGGAGGCTGTGTCTACGATAAGCGGGGCAAAAGAAATTGTCGTTCAGCAACAAGTAAAAAAGAAAATACAAACTAGGCCAAACATAAGCTCCACAATTTCAGAGGGTAGTGAAGAGTCGAGGGCTCTGACAAGTTCACCAACAAAAAATCCGACACTTATGGGAAAAATCACTGCACCGAGTGGGTTAAGAGTGCGAAGTGGACCAGGAGTCGACGGGAATAAGGTTATAGGTGCATTTAGTAATGGTGCCAGTGTGCCCTTAACGGGTAAAAGTAAAGGCAACTGGTACGAAGTGGATCTTGGAGAAAATAAAACTGGTTGGATCTCAAAGGGGACACGGAATCATTTGATGAAAATTGAAAGTGCACCAACCGCTTCAATGAGGCCTCAACAGAGGCGAAGGTCTAGCGTCAGCTCCAGAAACCAAGATGTGGAAACGTCTGAGGTTTTAGTATCCACCAGTGAAAATGGGAATGCTAGTTCAGGTCAAGAGCGTTTGCAAAGTACTAAGGAAAGTTCTGGTCGAGATAAAAGCAAACCAAGTGGAGATGGGCGCCCCTATATGCGGATTGCCAGTAAGGATGAGGTAAAGAAGTTTCGAGATCAAATTAAAAGTATATCACATGCTCGCTCTGTAGCGGATGTCGAAATCAACTCTAGCCAGGGTATTGACGGAAGCTCTGAATCGCACTTGAATGAGCCAGAAATAAATGTATACCAGCCCAGAGTGAATGGTTACTTAAACATGCGGAAAGGCCCCGGGACAGGAAATGAGGTTTTAAAGCAGCTTCGCTCAAATGACCATTTAGTCTTCCTGGGAGAGAAAGATGGAGCATGGAGGAAAGTAAAAGATATCAACACGGGTGAAAAAGGGTGGGTCAGCGGAAATTATCTAATGAAAACCGGTGATACTATCAAAGTAAGTCAGATAGAAAAAAACAAGGGTGTTTCTTTAAACAACTTTCCAGTAGGTCAGTTAGTTGAAGAAAGTACACCTGTCCCTCTAAAGAAGTATGATTTAGGCACTCTAGTTTCTCCAGAAAAAGAAGATGCAGTCGCTCAGAGGTTAGTTACGGGAATGGTTGCTTACATGGGTGCTGTTTATCAAAGTTGTGAACCAATAATGAACATTCAAAAAGACCCTAAAAAAGCGATCCGCAGAAGCTCGGGTAGCGAGGAGGGGCGGATTAATCCACCACATTGCTATACAAGTAAAAGGAAGAGGGGAGGGATTTCCTATCGCTTAGGAGGTCCGGGTTTTAAAGGGAATACAGTTCAGACTACAAAAAATACTGACTGCAGCGCTACCATTGGTGGTGTTATGGCTAGTAGAGGTATGAAAATGACAACAGGAAAAAGTCCGAAAAGATTTACAACCGCCTATATTCATCAGGCTTATCAAAGTAGGGAAACTTCTTGTATGTATACACCAAGTATTTCAAAGGACTTTAGTCTTCAGCCCGGGGATATTTTAAATACAGCTAATAATCATCAGGTTATGGTTTATAAGACAGGGGCAGATCCATTGGGTCTAGGGAAAGTGAAGACAAGGGATCAATGTACGAGCATCGATCGTAGAGATTTTGACTTCACAGTTTTTCATAATACAAATCGCGTGTATCCGCACGATGGTCGACGTCGAAAAGGCCCACATTTCATAGAAGCCAAGTATTTGGCGAGTCACTCCATTACGAGTCTTGCCATCGCGGTGCGCAAGTTCTGTCTTGATAACTGGCCTTCGCTAACTGGTCGGTTGAGTGATAACAAGACATTTGGTGCAAAAGGTTGGAATAAAGGCCCAGCTTATTTTTCTCTTCAGAGGCATTATGGGCAAAAGAAGAAAGGGTGTATGAGTGATAATATTTCTCCCGTTGAGCATGGTGGATGTATTTCAGAAAAGTGTTATGAAGCTGCTAGGAAAGATGTTTTTCCAGAGTTGCCTTTGGGAGAGGATCAATGGGATGGCATAAAAAGGGAGGGAGAAAATTGAAAAATTCTAAGGTTCAGGGTTTCTTGCTGGCTTTTTTAGTTTTGACCTACACATTTTCGGCTTTTGCAGAACGTCGGATTGTTACTTGCCCGTCTTACAGTGAAGATGAGGGGTCAGGTTTTGCAGATTTAGCCAGAGAGCTAGTCCTTAGGGACTTGAGGGGCTTTAGGGTCACAGGATGTCATTTTCGAAGTGCTACATTTTATAGTTACTTATCTAATAAAGTATCTAAAGATGGCGACCATGTGGGACGAGTTTCTAAAAGTGATTCACGAGTGAAAGTTATTAGTGAGAAGGGCTCAGAAATTCACTTAAATAGAATCTCAAGGGATGATTATGGTGTTTATACGGTGACTTTTTCTGTCGAGTATAAATCTGGAAAGAAAAAGAAACAGAATTCAGACATGATAAAATTCATGCTTCTTGATGGCGAGCTACCTCAATATGAGTCTTGCGCCGACATTGTATCTCATCCACAGAAAATATTTGTTTTTGATACCTGTAAGTAGAGTAAAATCCAAACCAGACCAGTCTAAAGTGCTTATATTTGCCTGGGCGCTTCTACAAGGTGTATTTTGACTCTGCTTGTGGGGAGGTAGGCTGTATGGTGGTATTTTTTCTGATTCATGCTTTTGAATGAGTGGCCTTATTGTTTATTGTCCCTACAAAAATCCGCTTGATTCTTTTGCTGTCCGATGTCATTTTTGGCTGGAACCGAATGTAGCTTCTGAAAGGTCCACTCATACCATGTATAAATTCTCGCCAGTTACGAAACCCGTTGAATTTCAGTCTCCCAATCAGTCCTTTCGCTGGGGGGAGTGTGACCGGTTTCCGATCTTTGCTGGACCCGATATTGTTGAGGACGAGGGTATGGTTTTGGAAGTGGCCACTGAGATGAAGCGCCTTACAACAGAGCTGGAGATCCCCTGGGTTTTTAAGAGTTCCTATGACAAGGCCAATCGTCAGAGTGTGGACAGTTATCGGGGGCCAGGTATGGAGCAAGCTCTGAAAACTCTGGAAAAGGTCAAGGCTCAGGTGGGCTGTGACCTTATCACTGACGTTCATGAAACCACCCAAGTGGAGCGAGCTGCTGAGGTGGCAGATGTTCTTCAGATCCCAGCGTTTTTGTGTCGTCAAACGGACCTGGTGGTGGCTGCCGCAAAAACCGGTCAGGTTTTGCATATCAAAAAAGGTCAATTTATGGCTCCAGGAGATATGCTCTCTATTGCTAAAAAAGCAGAAAGTGTTGGTAACAAAAATATCCTGCTGTGCGATCGTGGAACTTTCTTTGGGTATGGGCGTTTGGTGAATGATTTTTTGGGGCTTGTAGAAATGAGATCTCTCGGTTTTCCTGTGATTTTGGATTGCACCCATTCGACGCAACTGCCTGGTGCTACTGGAAAAAGCAGCGGAGGGCGTGGTGACCTGGTAGGAGTCCTGGCCAAAGCTGGGTTGGCGGCGGGTGTGGATGGGTTGTTTTTGGAAGTGCACCCTGACCCTTCAAAGGCACTGTGTGATGGCCCTACATCTGTACCCTTGGCTGAAATGGGCACACTCCTGAGGTCCTTGAAGGCTATTTGGCAGACGCATAAGGGGAGTTAAATGAGCCTGGCTCGCCCTATTTTTGTGGCTTTGGATATTGATGATACAGACAGAGCTGTTGAGCTTGCCGGTCAGTTGTCTGGTCTGGTGGGATTCAAGTTGGGACCAAGACTGTTGATAAGGCAGGGGCAGGATCTTGTGCAATCCATTGCCAGATATGGCCCGGTTTTTGTGGACAATAAGTACTTTGATATTCCTAACACCATGGAATCTGCAGTGAGAGCTACGTTTGAGGCGGGGGCTTCGTTTTGCACCGTTCATGCTCAGTCAGGTTCTGAAGCCCTTCAAAGAATGGCGGGGTTAGAAAAGCACCTCAATCAGCTGCGACCTTTTAAAATTTTGAGTGTGACCATATTGACCAGTTTTTCAAAACAAACCCTGCCAAGTGTTCTCCGGGACCTTTCTATTCAGGATCAGGTCAAGGAGTTGGCACAGTTGACATTTGCTTCAGGATTGACGGGGCTTGTGTGTTCACCTTTTGAAGTGGAGACAATAAAGGGGCTTTTTCCTCATGGATACTTTGTGACACCAGGTGTGCGTCCCGAGGGGCTTGTGGCTGGGGATGACCAAAAGCGGGTTATGACTCCCGAACAGGCTTTAAAAAAGGGGGCTTCCGCTCTCGTGATAGGGCGGCCGATTGTGGAGGCCGAAAACCCTTTAGCTGCCACAAAAGAAATTTTAAAAAGAATCAAGCTGGAAACATCTCATGTCACGCCCACCTCGAAATAAAAAAAACAGTGGCTCAAGGCCCCTCAGAGACTCTCGAGGGCCACGAACTCAACCCCCCTCAGGTGTCCGCTCTTTGCCAGGGTTTCATGCAGTGAATGAAGCTTTGAGGGTGAGGCCTGACAGCGTAGAATTGATTTGGATGCGTAAAGACTGGGAGGGCATTCGCGAATTGATATCCATTATGGATTGGGCTCGGAGACGGTCTGTCAGAGTGGAGTTAAAGTCTGCTCAAGAAATGGCTCGGTTAGTGCCAGGGCATCAGGGCGTGATTGCTCACGTATCGAGTGGGCCAGAAATGGATTGGGAGGGGTTAAAGTCCGAGGGGCCATCACTGGTGGTGGCCCTTGATGGGATTGAAGACCCTCATAATTTGGGGGCAATTCTAAGGACAGCCTGGTTGATGAATGCTCAAGGGCTGTTTGTTCCTGAAGCCCGGTCTGTACAACTGACTCCAGGAGCTATTAAAGTGGCTAGTGGCGGCGCGGAGCATGTGCCGGTGCAGGTGGAGTCGAATCTTCCCTCTCTTCTTAAGTCACTGAAGGACATAGGTTTTTGGATCTTTGGTCTGTCTCACAAAGCGGGCCAGACTCTTTGGGAGGTAGAGTTTCCTGACAAGGTTGTTTGGGTTATTGGGTCTGAGGGGCGAGGGATGCGCTCTCCTGTGGAAAGGGCCTGTGATGAGCTGCTGAGTATTCCCCAGCTCTCTGCCAGTGCTTCTTATAATGCCTCCGTGGCAGCAGGCATAGCTATGTCTGAAACCCAAAGGCAATGGCGGTACCAATAGGTGGGGCTTCCCATTGAATATCTATTAACTATTTGATATTACTTAGTTAAATGAGCTCTTGTGAATATGAGGCGTCTCCCTACGGGTGCTGTGTAGGAAGAGGTCGGTGAAGGGTGCGACCTCATTCTAATTAGGTGAGCAATCTCATAGCCTTAAGGTGGAGTCATCGCTGTTGGTTATTGGTTCCAATTTGGGGCTTTAAAGGCTCAATATCTCCTTGAAAAAAGGAGAAAATTGCTTTGACTGGCCTCTGCCCCTCCGCTAGAAATGGCGTTTGCGTGTCAACAAATAAATGTCAATTTCTCATTTGGTTAGAAGGGGGCGTTTGTTTGTTTTTATGCTTTGGTGCTGGCTTAGCTCAATTGGTAGAGCAGCTGATTTGTAATCAGCAGGTTGCGGGTTCGAGTCCCATAGCCAGCTCCACATCCTTGGAGGGATGCCCGAGTGGCTAAAGGGGACGGGCTGTAAACCCGTTGGCTTATGCCTACGTAGGTTCGAATCCTACTCCCTCCACCATGCTATTGCGTTAAAATGCACAGCATTTTAAAGCGTAGCATCTCCGAGAGCGGAGATATCGTCGAAGACGATATCTAGCTCACAGGAGTGTCGGCGTTAGCCGACTTTCTGTGAGGAGCGTTGTCGGAGGGATCTCCGAGAGCGGAGATATCGTCGAAGACGATATCTAGCTCACAGGAGTGTCGGCGTTAGCCGACTTTGCTACTGACGTCGTAAATGCGAAAGATCCATTTACGAAGAATGTAGAGACTGATGAGTTTGAGACTTGGATTTTTAGTTTCCAACTCAGCCGTCTGAGCGGGAGTAGCTCAATTGGCTAGAGTATCAGCCTTCCAAGCTGAGGGTTGCGGGTTCGAGACCCGTCTCCCGCTCCATTTACCCGCCCATGTGGCTCAGGGGTAGAGCACACCCTTGGTAAGGGTGAGGTCGGGAGTTCGAGTCTCCCCATGGGCTCCATTCTCTTGTGGGGGTGGGATTGTGTTGGAAAAGGATTTGAAGTTTAAAAAAGATTAACAAGAGTTTTCTAGAAAGATTGAAAAAGAAAATTCAGGAACTAGGAGGATAGATTCAATGTCTAAAGAAAAGTTCGATCGCTCGAAAGAACACGTGAACATCGGAACCATTGGTCACGTGGATCATGGAAAAACAACTTTGACTGCTGCAATTACAAAAGTGCTTGCGGATGCGGGTGGAGCCACGGCCATGGCTTATGACCAGATCGACAAAGCTCCTGAAGAAAGAGAGCGTGGGATTACAATCTCTACAGCTCATGTTGAGTACCAAACTGATAACAGACATTACGCTCACGTGGATTGTCCCGGTCACGCGGATTACGTAAAGAACATGATCACTGGTGCTGCTCAAATGGATGGAGCTATCTTGGTTGTTTCTGCGGCTGATGGCCCTATGCCTCAGACGCGTGAGCACATCCTGCTGGCGAGACAGGTCGGTGTTCCTGCTATCGTTGTTTTCATGAACAAAGTGGATCAGGTGGATGATGCCGAATTACTTGATCTGGTTGAGTTAGAAGTGCGTGAGTTGCTTTCTAAGTATGAGTTCCCTGGTGATGATATTCCCATCACTAAAGGTTCTGCACTGAAAGCTTTGGAAGGGGATACTTCTGAAATTGGTGCTCCTGCTATTCTTGAACTAATGAAGACGGTGGACTCTTACATCCCTGCTCCTGAAAGAGCTGTGGACAAGCCTTTTTTGATGCCTATTGAAGATGTTTTCTCTATTTCTGGTCGTGGTACGGTTGTAACTGGTCGTATTGAGCGTGGAATCATCAAAGTGGGTGAGGAAGTGGAAATTGTAGGTATCAAAGACACTACAAAAACCACTGTAACTGGAATTGAAATGTTCCGTAAGCTTCTTGATGAAGGACAGGCGGGTGATAATGCCGGCTGTCTGCTTCGTGGTACCAAAAAAGAAGACGTTGAGCGTGGGCAAGTTTTGGCGAAGCCAGGAACAATCACTCCTCACAAAAAGTTCTCTTGTGAGGCGTATATCCTAACCAAGGAAGAGGGTGGAAGACACACTCCTTTCTTCAACGGATACCGTCCTCAGTTCTATTTTAGAACAACAGACGTTACTGGTGTGACAACTCTAAAAGAGGGCACAGAAATGGTAATGCCTGGTGACCGTGTTGAGATGGATGTTGAGTTGATTGCACCGATTGCAATGGAAAAAGAACTTCGTTTTGCTATCCGTGAAGGTGGCAGAACTGTTGGTGCCGGAGTTGTTACTGGTATCACTGAGTAAAACTGCCTAAAAAGCAGTTGAAATCCAGAGGTGGGGACCCGTTTTGAAGGGGTCCCCATAGCTGTTTTAAGGAGGCCTTGTAGAAAGTTGGAGCTATAGGGTCAGGTCAGGTGAGAGTCCTGAAAATGAGTTTAGGAATGGAGGTGTTTGAGATTTGAAATTATCGCGGAGAGAGGACAAAGTCGTGCTTAAGGTACGTCGGGGACGATCGACAAGGAGAACTTCAAATTTCAAACGGCGATACATGTAGGGTAGTAGCTCTAATTGGTAGAGCAACGGACTCCAAATCCGTAGGTTGTGGGTTCGAATCCCTCCTGCCCTGCCAAACTTTATGAGTGAACTGACTTGGAGTTGAAGTGGAAAACGACAATAGCAAAATAATGACAGTCGCCTTTGTTTGTACGGCTGCGGTGACAGGAATTGTGATTGAGGTTTTATTTGAAGCTCTGGCTGCAACATTTGGGGTGGTCGCTGGTTGGAGATCTATAGATGCTGTAAGGCACGGCATTCCTGTTGGAATTGGATTTCTTGTTTTTGCCTCACTCCAATTCAATCCCAAGGTTAAAGCTTGGGCTGATGAGGTGATTTTAGAAGTTCGCAAAGTTGTTTGGCCAACGCAAAAAGATACCACAGCCATGACCACAGTGGTGGTGATTATGCTTTTGATTTCAGGTGTGGTGCTGGGAACATTTGATTTTCTTTCCGGCCAGATTATTAAAGTTTTGCTTAACTAAACGGGTGGTGACAGTGTCTGAGTCAACAGAAATTAAAGACCAGGAAACCGGTCAGGACACAGTAAAGGAAGACGTCGAAGCGGCTTCTGATATCGTGGATACAGCAGACGACGTTGTTGAGACGACCTCTGATGTTGTGGATACAGCTGAAGATGTGGTGGAAGAGGAAGAGGAGGGTGCTCCTGAGCCAGCGGTTAAGGTTTATGACAACCCAGCCTTCAGGTGGTACATCGTCAATGTTCGCACTAGTTGTGAGAACACAGCAAAAGCACAGATCGAAGAGCGGGCTACATCAAAAGGGTTGTTGGATAAGTTTGGAAATATTCTTGTACCAGCTGAAAATGTTGTTGAATTGGTGAAGGGCAAGAAAGCCACGCGCTCTAGAAAATTCTTCCCTGGTTATATTTTTGTTCAGATGGAGCTGACCGATGAAACTTGGCACTTGGTAAAAAGTTGCTCCAAGGTGACCGGTTTTGTGGGCGGTGGAAAACGTCCTCCGGAGGTTCCAGAGCATGAGGTGATGAAAGTCACTCAGCAGATGGAGACTGGTGCTGAAAAAGCAATTCCAAAAGTAAAGTTTGTGCTTGGAGAGTCGGTGACTGTGATCGATGGCCCTTTCTCAAACTTCAATGGAACTGTTGAGGAAATCAACCAGGAGAAGGGTAAGGTCAAAGTGCTTGTGAGTATTTTTGGGCGCCCAACGCCAGTTGAGCTTGATTTTATACAAGTGGAGAAGGCTTAAAGTTTTTTTTTGAGTTCATCAGGGCCAGTGCCCTGGTGTTTGTTGAACCAAACCCTCGAGCTCTTTAAGTTTTGAGGCAAAATTGAGGCGGGAGCCAAAAGCTGTATGTCCAATACCGCGTTGACGACCAACAAAGAGTTTGCCCAAAGATCAAAGAGCCTGACACAAAGGAGTGGGAATCATGGCTAAGAAAGTGACAGGCCAGATAAAACTGCAAATACCGGCAGGGAAGGCCAATCCGGCACCTCCCGTTGGACCGGCGCTCGGTCAGCATGGGGTAAACATTATGGACTTCTGTAAGCAGTTCAATGCAAAAACACAGCAGATGGGTGACACCATTATTCCTGTGATCATTACTGTTTTTCAGGACCGTTCGTTTACCTTTATCACCAAGACGCCACCAACCTCTGTTCTTTTAAAAAAGGCAGCCAAGCTAAAAAGCGGGTCAAAAATGCCTCAAAAGGACAAGGTCGGAAAAATTTCAATGGATCAGGTTAAAGAGATTGCTGAGACAAAAATGCCTGATTTGAACTGTATGACTGTGGACGCGGCTGTTGCTCAGGTTCTTGGAACCTGTAAGAGCATGGGCCTAGAAGTGAAGTGAGGCGGTAGTTATGGCGAAAAAAGGAAAACGTTATAAGGCAGCAGCTGAAAAATTTGACAGAAGCATCACTTATTCTGTGAAGGATGCTGTTCAGACAGTTGTTGATAATTCCAATGCCAAGTTTGATGAGTCTGTGGAAGTGGCCGTCAAATTGGGAGTGGACCCTAAGCAGAGTGACCAGCAGGTTCGCGGCGCTGTTTCTCTTCCGAATGGTTTGGGAAAAGAGGTGAAAGTTGTGGTTTTTGCTAAAGGGCCTAAAGAAGCTGAAGCCAAAGAAGCCGGTGCTGACTTTGTAGGCTCTGATGATCTTGTGGAAAAAATTAAAGGCGGATGGATGGACTTTGATAAGGCCATTGCCACTCCTGACATGATGGCCACAGTGTCTAAGGTGGCAAAAATTCTTGGTCCCAGAGGTTTAATGCCCAACCCAAAGGTGGGAACAGTGACAATGAATGTGGCTCAAACTGTGGAGGCTGAGAAAAAAGGGAAGCTGGCTTTTCGTGTGGATAAGGCAGGGATCGTGCATGCTTCTATTGGCAAAAAATCTATGGGCTCTGAGAAACTGCAGCAGAACTACGTGGCATTGATGAGTGCTTTGATGAAAGCCAAGCCGGCGTCCAGTAAAGGAGTCTATTTGAGAGGCATTTCTATGTCTTCCACAATGGGCCCCGGATTGAAGCTAGATATTTCCAATACTCAAAGCCTTGTGTGATGAGTGTGGGAGTTTTGATTTAGGATTTGTTTTTTAATAACCGATCGCGGTCGAAGACAGTTGGGCGCTCTCCACGGGGAGAGTTTAATCAGGCAGCAGCCAGCCCACCGAGACGGCGGAGAAGAATTTAGACGTTCCTCCTCCCGTTGTACTTGATACGCGGTTTAAGTCTAAGAAAGGAGGTATCTCAGCCATGATGACAAGAGTTCACAAGGCGCAAGAGGTATCCACCATTTCAGAGAAACTGGGCAAGGCCAATGCGGCTTTCTTAGTGGATTTCAAAGGCTTGAACGTGGAAGAGGTCACCACTCTTCGTAAAGCACTTCATCCTCTTGACTCTGAAATGAAAGTGGTACGTAACACTCTTGCCAAGCGGGCCCTGAAAGATCATCCGGAAATTGATGAGTTCCTGAGCGAACAATTCACCGGAACTAATGCTCTCGTATTCGCCTACGGCGATGCCAGTGCATCAGCAAAAGCTCTTTCAGAGTTTTCCAAAGAAGCCGAAGAACTCGTTCTGAAGTCAGGTGTGATGGATGGTAAAGGTCTGAATGAAGATCAGATCAAGTACCTGGCCACTCTACCTGGAATCGACGAGTTGCGAGCCAAGTTGTTGTCCGTGTTCTCTCAACCAATGAGTAAGTTCCTGGGCACTTTGGAAGCTGCACCTGCTGGTTTTGTCCGCGTATTGAACGCGTACAAAGATACAAAAGGCGAATAATCCGGTCAGAGACGGGATTGTTCATTTATTTTTTAACTGAATTTAAATTTTATCGGAGGAATTTAGAATGGCCGTAAATAAAGAAGAAGTAGTAGAATTTCTATCCAACATGCCTGTTATTGAACTGGCTGAAATGATTAAAGAGCTAGAGGACAAGTGGGGCGTTTCTGCCGCAGCTCCTGTGGCTGCTGTAGCTGTTGCTCCTGGTGCTGGCGGTGCTGCTGCTGAAGAGAAGACGGAGTTCGATGTTATTCTTGCTAGCGCTGGCTCTAGTAAAATCAACGTGATTAAAGAGGTTCGTGGTCTGACAGGGCTGGGCCTTAAGGAAGCCAAAGAGCTGGTTGAAGCTGCACCTAAAGCTGTAAAAGAGGGTGTGCCTAAAGACGAAGCTGAAAAAATCAAAGAAGCTTTGACTAAAGCTGGAGCGACTGTAGAGCTGAAGTAATTGGGCTTTCTAGGGGGCGCACTTTGCTCCCCCGGTATCAGCGAATATATTGGAGAGGGGTACTAGCGGCCCCTCCCAAGTTTGAGATTAAAAATTAAAAGAATAATTATCATTGATGATAACAAAATAATGAGAGGGGCGCTCTCTGAGGAATTGTTTGAAGAATGCAGATGCAAGACATGAAAAGCCGAGCAACATTGCAGATGTGTTTTTCAAACGATTCCCTGGTTCAACGCCACTCAGCTAAAGGAGAATAAATGGGCAACACTCCTGTTACCGCTTCAAATATCCGTTTAAGAAAGAGTTTTGCACGAACTCGAAATCTCATAGACATTCCAAACTTGATCGCTCTTCAGAAGAAATCCTATGAAAGCTTTCTTCAAAGAGACGTGGATCCCGATCGTCGAGGCGAAGAGGGACTGCAAGGCGTATTCAAGTCAGTTTTTCCGATTTCTGACTTCAACAATACTTCCAGTCTAGAGTTTGTTAGTTATACCTTGGAGCCTCCCAAGTATGATGTGGATGAGTGTCGTCAACGGGGTATGACTTTTGCGGCTCCTGTAAAGGTGACTTTGCGTCTGATTGTTTTTGATGTGGATGAGGAGACAGAAGCGCGAAGTATTCGTGATGTGAAAGAGCAGGAAGTCTATTTGGGTGAGATTCCCCTGATGACCTCGAACGGATCGTTTATTGTCAATGGAACAGAGCGTGTTGTTGTCTCTCAGCTTCACAGGTCTCCTGGTGTTTTCTTTGACCATGATGGTGGTAAAAACAATGCCTCCGGTAAGCTGATCTACTCTGCCCGCGTAATTCCCTACCGTGGTTCCTGGCTGGACTTTGAGTTTGACCAGAAGGATCTGCTGTATGTGCGAATTGATAGGCGCAGAAAATTCCCTGTGACTATTTTGCTGAAAGCCCTTGGGTATTCTACAGAGCATTTGTTGGATCATTTCTACAGTCTAGATACGGTTCGGGTAGATAAGAGTGGAAAAATCTTTCGAACCCTTGAAATTGAGAGGATGGCCGGTCAAAGAGCTATCTCTGATATTGTTGACCCCAAGTCTGGCGATGTTTTGGTCAAGGCTGGTCGACGGATCACCAGAGCTGCAGTTAAAAAAGTTCAGGCTTTAGATCTGAAAGAAATTGAAGTATCTCGCGATGACCTATTCGGAAAAGTCATTGCCAAGCCCATTATCGATGAGTCCACCGGGGAGATCATTGCGGATGCTAACTCTGAGATGAGCGCAGAGATTCTAGACAGTGCTGCCGAGGCAGGGCTGACGGAGTTCAAAATGATCTTCTTTGATGGTCTGGCTGTAGGGCCTTACCTGAGAAACACGCTTTTGGTGGATAAAGTAGTCACTGAGGATGAGGCTCTGATTGAAATTTACAAGCGTCTACGTCCGGGAGAACCCCCTACGGAGGAGGCTGCCACCGGATTCTTCAGGCGTTTGTTTTTTGATCCCGAAACCTATGATCTATCTGAAGTGGGTCGACTGAAAATTAATCACAAGTTCAAAATTCCATTTGAAGAAACTCCGGTTGAGCACAGAACTCTGACTAAAAACGACATCATGCATGTTGTGAAACACTTGATCGACTTGAAAAACGGTCAGGGCGTGGTGGATGATATCGACCACCTAGGTAACAGACGTGTGCGTTCTGTAGGTGAACTTTTGGAAAACCAATACCGCATAGGTCTTGTGCGTATGGAAAGAGCTATTCGTGAAAGAATGAGTCTCCAGGATGTGGAGACCATGATGCCTCATGATCTGGTGAACGCCAAACCGGTCAATGCTGTGGTGAAGGAGTTTTTTGGATCCTCTCAGTTATCCCAGTTTATGGATCAGACCAATCCCCTTTCAGAAATCACGCACAAGCGCCGACTTTCTGCCCTGGGACCAGGTGGTTTGACGCGGGATCGGGCTGGATTTGAAGTGCGGGATGTTCACCCCACTCACTACGGTCGAATCTGCCCCATTGAAACTCCGGAGGGACCAAATATTGGTTTGATTGCTTCATTGGCAACATTTGCCCGCATCAATGAGTATGGGTTTATTGAAACCCCTTACAGAAAAATTCTTGATGGAAAAGTCAGCGAGGACATCTCCTATATGTCGGCTCTTGAAGAGCATGGTCATCATATTGCCCAGGCCGGTGAGCCCATGGACAAAAAGCAGTTTACAAAAGATAACCTGACAGTTCGAGTGAATGGGGAGTATGAATCTGTGGAGAACGAAAAGGTCTCTCTGATGGACGTGTCTCCCTCCCAACTGGTTTCCATTGCGGCGTCTTTGATTCCGTTCCTTGAACACGACGATGCGAACCGTGCCCTGATGGGGTCCAACATGCAACGACAGGCCGTGCCCTTGCTAAAAGCTCGAGCTCCGCTCGTGGGTACAGGGGTAGAGCGTCTTGTGGCCCGGGACTCTGGAACCAGTGTGGTGTGTGCCAATGACGGAATGGTGGAAGAAGTGGATGCTGCACGGATTGTGGTACGACGTCTGGCCAAAGGTGGTGAACTGGGTGCTAACGTGGATATTTACAACCTGACCAAGTATCAAAGAACCAACCAGAATACCTGCTTCAACCAAAAGCCAATTGTAAAATCTGGTGACATGGTAAAAAGAGGTGATGTCCTGGCTGACGGTCCTTCCACAGAGCTGGGTGAACTGGCTTTGGGTCAAAACGTGCTTGTGGCCTTTACGCCCTGGCAGGGGTACAACTTTGAGGATTCTATTTTAATCTCTGAGAGATTAATCAAAGAGGATGTCTACACGTCTGTGCACATCGAGGAGTTTGAGTGTGTGGCTCGGGATACAAAACTGGGCAAGGAAGAAATCACACGGGATATCGCCAATGTGGGTGAAGAAGCCCTTAAGGACCTGGACAGCTCTGGTATTATTCGCATTGGTGCGGAAGTAAAGCCTGGGGATATCTTGGTTGGTAAAGTGACTCCCAAAGGGGAGACTCAACTGTCTCCTGAAGAAAAGCTTCTGCGCGCCATCTTTGGTGAAAAGGCTGGTG
>JAUILT010000036.1 GCA_030432925.1 Bdellovibrionia bacterium
CAGCTGCAACCAAGCACCATGTTTGGCTTCGTGATCGTGGGCAATGCCGTTTTCATCGGCATGGAAAACGTTGTAAAAACACGAGGTACTTAGAAGTTCACCATAAGCAACCCGTCTCTCAAGGAGGAAATCACTCACTCGACAACTTAGTGCTCGTCTGTGCCGAGCATCATAAGACCATTCATATGTTTGATCCGCCCTTATCTTTTTGCCATACTAAGAGTAGTTGCACTTCTTAGGCAACTTTCTTTCACTTTATAAATAATGAGAGTCCTTAATCAACTGACTGGCATGTTGCAAACTGGTTTTAGAGATTTTCTCGCCGGAGATGAGGCGAGCGATCTCTTGGATGCGATCCTCTTTGGACAGCTCTTTCACCTTCATGCTGACCTCTGAGTGCGCATTTTTCTTTTCAATCAGAAAGTGGTGGTCTGCAAAAGCAGCTACTTGGGGTAGGTGTGTGACGCAGATCACCTGCTGACCGTCAGCAATTGTTTTGAGCTTTCTCCCGACCTTTTCTGCAGTGGGACCGCTCACGCCAGCGTCGACTTCATCAAATAGGTAGGTTCTGGGAAGATCATTATTGCCAACCACCCGTTTTAATGAAAGCAGTATGCGGCTGAGTTCCCCGCCACTGGCAAATTTAGAGAGTGAACGGGCCACATCTTTTTTGCCATTGCTAATCATGAACTCCAAATCTGAGATTCCCGTAGAAGACATTTCAGAGCGCTGCAGTTGAATTTGCAGTTCTACGCCTTTCATGTTGAGGTCTTTTAATTCACTATTTACTTTTTTGGATAAAGTACGGGCAGCTTTTAATCGAGCTTCATGTATTTCTTCACCACGTACTTTTAATTCTAATTGTAGTTGGGTGATCTGCTTTTTCAAGTTGTCTAAGCGATCATCATCACCTTCAAGATTAGCAATATCTAATTGAATTTGTTTCAGGCTCTGAAGAATTTCAGTCACTGAAGGCCCATGTTTTTTTTGTAGACGTTTTACTTGAGTGAGACGGGCCTCAATGGCATTTAGCTCATTGGGGTCTGCCTCCAGTTCTTCCGCAAAGTTTCTAAGGTCGTGGACGACTTCATCAATCAGAGTTCGAGCTTCTTTTAAAGGCAACAGTCTATCAGTGAGTTTGAGAGAGTATTTTTCTAGGTCTCCAGCTCTTTGAAGAATGCGTTCAATACGTGTCAGAGCAGAGTCATCATCAATATACAGCATTTGTTCGGCTTGAGTAAAAAAATCATTGAGACGACCGGCATTGGAGAGAGTTTTATAACGAGCTTCAAGACGTTCATCTTCTCCCTCCTCCAGAGCAAGGGATTCTATTTCATTTTCTTGAAATCGCAGAAAGTCTAATCTTTGTTCTCTTTCCATAGAGCGCTGTTGAATTTCTTGCAACTCCTCAATCATGCTCTGTAGCTTTTGAAAATCTTTAGTGAACTGCTCACGTTGATTCCAATGCCCGGCAAACTGATCAATCACGTCCAGGTGATAGGCTTTGCTCTGCAAGTGTCGGTTGTCATGTTGTCCTGTAATTTCAATAAGTGGTGCTAGGTGGCCAGTTACAGTGATTAGGGGAGAGACAATCTCTCGCAAAGAAGACAGGGCTGACAGGCTGCCATTGATGTAGACCTTTGATTTACCGGCCGCAGAGAGAACTCGTTTGACAATAAGGGTTTCCTCATCAGATGGGATTCCCATTTCTGACATACGGTTGCAAATATCTTTTCGAGAAGTGATATCAAAGGCTCCAATGATGATAGCCTGATCATTGCCCGAGCGAACAGTGTCGACCATGGCTTTTTCTCCCATGAGCAGAGCCAGACTTTTTAAGATGACAGATTTTCCTGCTCCGGTCTCTCCTGAAAGGACATTAAAGCCTGAGAAAAAAGGTATTTGTAGGTATTTGATAATGGCAAAATTGGTAACTTGTAATTCCACAAGCATATTTTATCTCCCCATTGGTGGTGCCTATGAGACACTTATTTTTTTAGGCTCTTTCGCCGAACTTCAGCTTTTCCTTAAGCAAGTGAAAGTAGTTATGACTAGGGTCTCGAAGCACATAGTGAAAGGAGTCACACTTTTTCACAAGAATTTCATCGTTTCCGCTGATCTCTCCACAGCGAACGCCATCAACTGTAAGAAAAGCTTTTTTTGAGGTTTCATTCAATTGAAAAGACAGCTCGGTATCATCGGGCAAAATTATTGGTCGCATGGTCAGACTATGAGGGCAAATGGGTGAGATGACAATACTGCTGACCTCAGGGTGAAGGATAGGACCACCTGCCGCAAGGTTGTAGGCTGTTGATCCGGTGGGTGTAGCAATAATTACCCCATCAGCCTTAATGGAGGAAATCAATTGTTTATCTACAAATAATGAGTAATTAGTTAGATGAGAGAGGGGGCCCCTTTCGATCACAATATCGTTGAGGGCTCGATGCTTTGCCAGAATTTTGCCCTTTCGTCGGACTCTCACGTCTAGCATAGTTCTGGGGCGCATCTGCATTTTCAACGACAGCGTATCTTCAATGGCCTCATACATTTTTTCCACTGGAACATTGGTTAAAAAGCCCAAAGAACCCATATTAATTCCTAGAATGGGTACGGCCTTGCGGTCCAGCATTCTTACAGCTTCTAGGTAGGTACCATCTCCTCCAAGAACAATGACAAGGTCCATATTGGCAAAGTTCTTTACGGGAGGGACTTTTCGTCTGCCAAGGCTCAGGCTTTGCTTTGGGTGACTGTAGGGTTGAGAACCTTTATTTATTAACCATAGCGCCACCTCTTTTGCCTTTTGCCTGGCAAGGGCTGTGTCTTTACGAAAAACAATGACGATTTTACTTATTTTTGACTGGTGCCTCTTTAGGGTTGTTGGTTTCAAATCAGCCCATCCCGTCGTAACAGAGCATTAGGGTCCGGTTCTCTACCACGAAACTGCTTATAAAGTTTCATGGGGTGTTCGGAGCCCCCTTTTTCTAGAATATTCTCTTTAAAGGCGGAGGCTACATCTGGATTGAACAATCCTTTTTCTTTAAAGTATTCAAAGGCGTCTGCATCCAGGACTTCTGCCCATTTATAAGAATAATATCCTGCCGAATAGCCCCCAGAAAAAATATGCGCGAAAGCACTTGAAGAGTTTATGCCATCTCTTTTGGGAAAAACCCGGGTGTCTTTTGTGGCTTCTTTCTCAAATGAGTCTACAGATATGACGCTGGAGGGGTCTGTGGTGTGCCACTTCATATCTAACGTTGCAAAATTCAATTGTCTCAAGGACATTATCCCTGCTTGAAAATGAGCCGAATCCTTAACCTTTTGAGTGAGTGCCGTGGGAATTTTTTCACCGGTTTTGTAGTGTTCGGCAAAGAGGTCCAGCCCCTCTTTTTCGTAGATCCAGTTTTCCATCACTTGGGAGGGGAGCTCCACAAAGTCCCAATAGACATGAGTGCCGGCCAATGAGCGGTAATGGCATTGAGACATCAGGCAGTGCAGGCTATGGCCAAATTCATGGAACAACGTACGCACTTCCATGAATGTCAAAAGCGAGGGTTTTTCTTTTGTGGGTTTTGTGAAGTTGCAGACAATGCTGACATGAGGACGCATCTCTTGCCCTTTGAACATTCCCTGCCCATAGGTATGAGTCATCCAGGCCCCACCGCGTTTACTCTCCCTTGGGAAGAAGTCCGTGTAAAGCAATCCAATATAGTCGCCGCTGGCTTTTGAGAAAACTTCAAAGGCTTTCACATCTTCATGGTAGAGCGGATATTCATTAGAGGGACGGAACTCCAAACCATACAATTTACTGGCGTGAAGAAAGGCCCCATCAATAACTTTTTCCAATTGAAAATAAGGACGAAGGTCCTCATCGGAAAATTCAAACTTTTTTTGCTTCAACTTTTGTGAATAATAGGCCAGGTCCCAGGGCTCGATGTGATCGAGCCCGTCAGTGGCACTTGCAAAATTTCTGACTTCCTCTAGATCCTTAAGAGCAGCATTTTTAGAGGCCTGAATCAACCGATTCAAAAAAGCGTTCACTTTATCGGGGGACTCTGCCATGCGACGGTCAAGTGTGTATTCTGCGTGATTTTTAAAGCCCAAGAGTTGGGCACGTTCATGGCGAAGCTGAATCAGCTCAAGAATAATAGCTTCGTTGGAAAGTTCCCCGCTACTGCAGCGTGAACTATGAGCTATCCACATTTTTTTTCGCAGTTCCCGCTGGGCAGAATACTGCAAAAAAGGCATCAGCGATGGAGCATGGAGAGTGAATAGCCACTGCCCTGGCTGGCCTTTTTCCTCTGCCGCATGGGCCGCGGCTTCAATGGCTGAGTCAGGGAGACCATCAAGGTCAGCTTCATCACTGAGATACATTTCAAAGGCATTAGTTACCTTTAACACGTTCTCAGAAAACCTGGGAGAAAGTTGGCTCATTTTTTCATCGATTTCTTTTACCCGGTGTTTCTGGTTTTCTGTTAAGCTGGCTCCGTTGCGGATAAAAGACATATAGGTATTTTCAAGAAGCTGCATTTGCTCTGGGTTTAAGTTTTCATTGCCCTTGTTGTCCCAGACCTTTTGGACACGAGCATAAAGGTGTTTGTCATGACCTACTTCAGAGTTAAAAGCAGATAGCATGGGACCCACTTCTTGAGCGAGCCTTTGTAAATGCTCGTTGGTGTGAGCACTCATCATGTTGTAAAATACGCTGGCGACTAACTCCATATCTTCCGTGGTGTATTCAAGGGCGTCTATGGTGTTTTGAAAGTTGGGTTCCTCCGGGGTGGCTTTGATCTCTTCAATTTGTTTTCGAGCCTTTTCAATACTGGCCTGAAGTGCTGGCATAAAATGATCCGGTTGGATGTCGGGGTAGGGAATGGCCCTGTTTTTTAGTGTGGATTCAGCGAGTAATGGGTTTTGGGATTCATTTGTATTTGTCATTTCACAGGAAATATCACCACTTTCAGATAGAAAAAAGACTTCCCTTGGGGAATTTATGGGAGTAACTCAGGGCACCATTGGGGGGGCCGCTTCAATTCTTCTCAAAGCTTTAGGCTTTCTTTATAGGGCGTCCCTAGTTGTGAACAATAGTTCTCAGGCTTTATAAAAGTAATTATTAAAATAATGTAGTTAATTCAAATAGTTATATTTTTTGTAAATTTTCATATTGACCATGAAAAATATTCTTTTATAGTTTTTTAGGCAAAGAAGTGAGAACGTCCATGAAGAAGCCTTTACCACATATCAGTGAATATTTGAATTATCGGGAATTCCTGCGAGATTTTTTCGATGCCAAAAAGAAGGTCAATCCCTCTTATAGCTACAGGGTTTTTGCTCAAAAAGCACAATTGGGATCTTCAGGGCACTTAAAAATGGTGGTGGATGGGCAGAGAAATTTGACTCAAGAAACACTCCCTAAATATCTGAAAGCCCTTGGCCTCAAAATTAAAAAAGATCAGAAGCTCTTTGAACTGTTGGTGAAGTACAATCAGTGTAAGGATCCTTTGCAGAAAGTGGATTATTTTAATGATGTCATGACAGAAAAAAATAAAAAGGGCCTGTCACAGCTGGAGAAGCATCAATTTCAATTTGTGAGCAGTTGGTACTACATTGTGATTTACGTCATGGTGGATTTTCCAGATTTTCAAGCTCATCCTGATTGGATTTATGCTCGCCTGCGTAAAAAAGTATCTCGTTCACAAATTGAGTCAGCTCTTGAGGACCTGCAGACTCTTGGTTTGATCGAGAAAACAAAAGAGGGTTGGGTGCAAGTGAAGGGAGCGATAACTGTTCCCGATGATATTAAGAGCACAGCTATCCCCAAGTACCACGACTCCATGCTGTCACTGGCTCGCCAGGCTCTGGTGGACCTCCCTGTTGAGGAAAGGGAGTACAATGGGGTGACTTTACCTATAAGAAAATCAGCCTTGCCCTATATCAAAGAAAGAATTCGGGAATTTAGAAAAGAAATTAATGAATATGCAAGTAATGTAAGCGATCCCAATGAGGTTTATCAGTTGAACATTCAGCTGTTACCCATGACGAAAGGCAATGAATGAAAGCGTCTATTTTTCTAGTTTTTGTACTGGGACTTTTACTTTCTGATGGAGTTCAGAGTCAGCAGCTGCACTTGATGGGTGGCGTGGATGTGGGTAATGGTCGTAGAGTTATGGCAGGAATGGTTGAGGGCTTTTTTAAGACAGAAGAGGAGTTAGTCTTTAAAATTCAAAATACCGTAGATGAAGTGCGAAGTGGGAGTCATGAGCGTGTACGTCAATGGATTCAGCAGGGGCAATGCCAGTTTTCCATGGAGTTTGATTCCACTGATGTTATTGTTAGCTACCGTCGTATCAATGGTGAGTGGAATCGAGGAGTGTTAGGGTATACCAAGATTTTCCTGGAAGACTGTAAAGATCCCTATGCCATTGATGCTGATGAGCCTCCTTTATAATCGGTCCGGTTTGAATTTTTCAGTTTTTTGAAACTGATTTGCAGCTTATTTTTAAACAAACAACAGTTTCTCAAAAATTGAGCCAGAACCACCATGTAGTGTTGATGCCGTCTTGAGAGGCAGGGGCAGCAGCACAGACGAAGTATCCAAATCCCACAGGAACTGGGTTGTACCCTCCCGGACAGCCCCAGGAGGAGTATCCTAGATTGAAGTCATAATTGTAGTAGGGAATGACACCATTGTGGTCGATGTAGTCGTTATTGCAGGAAACAGGGTCGCCATTTTCATTGTAATAACGATCCCAGCGTGCATCGTAGTAAAAGTTGTAACAGGCATCGGCATCATAGAACTCATCGTAACTACATGTAGCTCCATCTTCGTAGCGGTAGCGCCGTTCCGACCAGTCATATTTGCATCCACCGCGGTCCTGTGGAGTAGGAGGAGCTGTGGCTACGGGACCACTGCCACCACCGCCTTTTTTATCTCCAAATAAGTCAGGGCAACCTGTCAGACTGGTCACCATAAAAAAGCTGAAAACTATGGCAAAAATTTGTCTCATGTTTTACGTCCTTTAGCTTGGCCCTTATATTTATTGGGCCAATACTCCTTAAGCCCTTACAGGGAGCTATAAGTACAAAATTTATTCCATCGCCACCATTGTTTAAGTAATTGATATAACTTATGTAATTTTAAAATTAAGAGACAATTTTACGCATTATGATGACAATTTTTGGCCCATGGCGAGGCCTCTGGCTCATCTCCTTGTGGCACCCACTGTCTAGATACAGAGACGGCGTAGCCTCTTCGCCTGAAAACCCTCGCAACGCAATGAGTTTTGGGATAGGCTTTGGGGGAGGATAAAACATTTAGGAGGAGGGGGTTCAACGATGAAGCTGGCGACAATTCTTATAATTGCAGCGGTTTTTGTGCTTCACACTCCTAGTGTTCAAGCGGCTTCGCCATTCAAAAAATCACTTTCCAAAAAAACCGGAAAGTATATTTCAGAAGGTGTGATTGTAGGTGGACGTGTTGGTAAGGGGTACACCCTTTTAAATATTCGCCGCTCTTTTTCTAAAAAAGCTAAAATAGAGAGGGTCGTCCTGGATATTGGAGACTTGAGGGGGCGGCCGGTCTTGGGAGAGGTGAACTACTTTCATGTGTCCGTGGACAAAGGCCTTTCCCGTGTGGTTGTGGACCTTAGCCAAGTATCTCGTTCTGGAGTGAGTCAGGCTCAACTACTAGAGCTATTTAAAAAATCACCTTTGGTGCGCTCTGCGGAGATTACCTACGATCCGGAGGATGTTTCTACAAATCTAGTTCTCAAGATGAAAAAGCCAACTTTTGTCGAGGTTTTTCAATTATCTGAACCGAATGCTCCCGGAAGAATTGTCATAGATATGAAGCCTGCCAAGAGGAAAATACGGAGAAGAGGTTGATTCGACTTTGGGCCACATATCTTAATCAATGGGACTTGTCTGCTTTAGGTGGGGGCTTGGTCTCACTGTTTTTTATTGTCTCTTCTGTGTTTATGTCTCCTGAGGCCAGTGCGAGAAAGTTCTCTTTTGCAACGGAAGACATGGCGGCCTACTTCAGAGGAACCGGTGGAATGTCCGCCGTGGAGCAAGATGCATTTGAAAAGTCCAGTGGTGTAGATACCCTGTTGTCTTCAGAAAAATCCACTTTTAATTATGGTGCAGAGCTTGGGTTTTTATTTAAAATTCATGACTCTCTCAACTTTCGCATTGGAGCTGAAATTCTTCAGGCTAAAGTTTCTGATGTTAAAGGAACAAATGCTTCTGGAGTGGAGAGGTTTACCCTTGAAAGTGATATTTTTGCATTCAATCCCATAGTCAATATTGAATATGTCTGGGGGAGTGGCGACAATAGTCGCTTTGTTGGATATTTTGGAATGGGTTATGCCAGCGTTCGTCTTGATAATAAATATGAAATGACAGCTACAGGGACGTCAGAACTTTCACAAAGCACATTCACGGAAAAATCTGAAGGATCTTTTATCAACGGTGTTGTGGGGGTGGGTTGGGAAGGGTTATTTGTGGACAATGTTACGGCTATGCTAGATGTGGGCTACAGGTTTCTAGATATTAATAAATTGAAGCATTCAGCTGATAACCCTACAATGGGCGGTGGCACAGCTGCAAAGGGCAGTGAAGTGACGAATGCCAACGGAAGTCAACGAACTTTTGACCTGGGAGGCCCTTACATAGGGCTTAGCTTTCGATTCTATATTGATATCATCTAATTTTTATATGATAAGGGCTTTGAACCTTATAAAATGGAGTTTTCAATGAAGCCGCCTGTTGCAGAAAAGCGTCCAAAAACCATTGAACAGCAAAATACTCAAAGAGTGGATGAGTATCATTGGCTGAGAGATGCCAATTGGCATAAATTTATTGAAGGCCATTTGGACTTTGCAGACCCTTCTGTAAAAGCCTATCTGGAGGAGGAAGCATCATACACTCAGAAATGCATGGAAGATACAAAAGAGTTGCAGAGAGAATTGTATGAGGAGATTCTTGGTCGTATCAAAGAAGATGATGAGACCTATCCTTGGAAGAAAAAAGATTGGTATTACTTTTCTCGAACTGGGGTCGGCAAAGAGTATCCTCAGTACTGTCGTAGAAAAGGAAGTCCAGATGGGGAAGAACAGATCTACTTGGATGTAAATAAAGAGGCTGAAGGGCAGGCTCTTTACATGATGGGGAAAATCTCGGTGAATGAGGCTGGGAGTCGGTTAGCTTGGTGCTTTAACCTGACAGGGTCACTGGAGAGAACACTCAAGGTGAGGGATTTGAATACTGGAGAGGACTTTTTCTGGCAGGTGGAAAATACAACAGGCTCTTTTTTGTGGGTGAACGATGAAGAAATTGCCTATATTGAGCGAGGGCCTGAGTCACGAGGGCAAAAAATCTGGCAGTTTTCTGTTGAAAAGGGGCCTGAGAGTAAGTCTTTGGTTTATGATAAGCCAATAGAGTTGAACTCCATGTATATGCATATTCAACACACCACAGACAGAAAGTATCAAGTTTTATATCTCAGTTCAGGTGCTACTTCAGAAGTATTGATTCGTGCTAACGACACCGAGACCTTTCAACATTTTATGCGAGGTGAAAACGATGTGACTTATGCTTTGGAGCATAGAAATGGCTTATTTTATATCTTGACCAACGAAGGTGGGCATCAAAACTCACAGGTATTCACATGCCCAGTGGAGAGCACCCAACGTGGGGTATGGAGCTTATATTTACCAGAAAGCCCTCATTTGCATATTTCAGATATCAACATTTATGGAAACACCATGGTTGTTATTCGCAAAAATAACAAAATGGCTCGTCCGGAGTTGGCTCTGATAGATTTGATCACCCAAGAAGAAAAGCGGGTTCAGATGCAAGATGATGTATACTCGCTGTCTTTTCGTGGCGCCGACGATCCAAACTCTCCAACTGTACGAATTTCTTATGAGTCTTGTATTCAGCCCGTTCAAGATATTGAAGTGAGTTTGGCGGACGCCAGTCTTAAGGTGTTAAAAACCAAAGAGGTTCCAAAATACAACGTGAACAATTATGAGATAAAAAGAGAGTTTGCGGTCGCTCGAGATGGAGCCCAAGTTCCCTTAACGGTTGTGACAAGAAAGGGTTTTGAGAGAAATGGTAAAGCTCCGGCTTTTGTTTACGCCTATGGCTCCTATGGGTTTGGTATTCCTACCTACTTTTCACCAAGTATTTTTTCGTTGGTGGATCGTGGCTTTGTTTATGTTATTGCACATATTCGGGGAGGAAATGAGAAAGGGTTTCAATGGTACTTGGACGGTAAATTAAATAAAAAAATGAATACTTTTTATGATTATATCGACAGTTGTGAATTTTTGATCGAGAACAACTACACAAGCAAAGGGCGGATTGCAGCCAATGGAGGGAGTGCTGGTGGTTTGTTGATGGGGGCAGTTACCAACATGCGTCCAGACCTATTTGGCACTGTAGTTGCTGATGTGGCTTTTGTTGATGTGATCAATACTATATCTGACAAAACACTTCCATTAACACCCCCTGAGTGGGAGGAGTGGGGGAACCCTTTGGAGGATAAGGAGGCTTTTGATTACATGATGCAATACTCTCCTTATGATAATGTGAAGAGTAAAGACTATCCTCCAATGCTTTATAACTCTGGAATATCTGATGAACAGGTTACGTACTGGGAGCCTGCTAAAATGGTAGCTCGCTTGCGGGACCGAAAGACGGACAATAATTTATTGCTCCTAAACATTCGGATGCATGCCGGGCATGCCGGCTCTTCCAAGCGCTATGAATCTATTAGAGAGAAAGCTTTTGACTTTGCATTTGTTCTGAAAACTTTAACAAAGCCTGCTTTTGGATAGGCCTTGCCTTTGCAGGTCTTTAGCTTTGGTTGTAAAGGGCATTAATTCTGTCTCTATACTTTGTGTCACAGTATTTTCTTTTGACCTTGAGTGAGGGGGTGAGCTCACCCTCCTCAATAGTGAAGTCCCTCTCCAGAATAGTAAAATTTTTTACTGTCTCGTAACTGGAAAGTTGTGAATTTACTTCTGAAATAGCTTTTTTAACTTCATTGCGGATTTTTGGATTTTGACTAAGTGAAGCAAGGCTTTGATAGGAAATACCGTTGTCTTTTGCGAAGGCGAGAGTTTCTCGCTCATCTAAAGTAACTAGAGCTACAATAAATTTCTTTTTGTCACCATGGATGAGGACATTCGAAATAAATCTATTTAACTTAAGCAGGTTTTCAAGCTTTTGTGGAGCTACGTATTTGCCACCAGCTGTTTTAATGAGATCTTTTTTTCTATCTGTGATTTTTAAAAAACCATCATTGGTGATTTTTCCAATATCTCCGGTAGCAAAGTAGCCATTAACAAATGCTTTCTTTGTTTCTTCAGGATTTTTATAATATTCTTTCATTACTTTGTCGCTTTTTACTAGAACCTCTCCATCCTCAGCAATTTTAATATCTACATCGCCTATAGGTTTTCCAACGGAGCCAAACTTATAATTCAAGGGGGTGTTGACACAAATGGCAGCGGTTGTTTCAGTCAGTCCATAACCTTCCAAAAGCAAAAGGCCTACGGCATGAAAAAATTCGGCAATTTCTTTTTCTAGAGGGGCTCCACCAGAAATAGCAAAACGTAAGCAACCTCCCATTTTTTCTGAGAAGGTGTTAAACACGAGCTTTTTCGCTAATTGATATTGAATAAGAATATGAACAGGAATTGATTTTTTGTGAGCCTGCGCTCGGCTTACTAATTGTCCTGTTTTCATAGCCCAGTTAAAGAGTCTGTGCTTTATGGGGTTCACTTCTACCTGGGTGACAATGGCTATATAGAGTTTTTCAAAAATTCTTGGTACTGCCACCATCATTGTAGGCTTGATTTCAGTCAGGTTGAAGCGAATGCGTTCAATACTTTCAGCAAAAGCCAGAGTAAACCCTGTATAGATACTACCCCAAGCTTCAACTCGCCCTAATATATGGGCATAAGGGAGAAAGGTCAGAGAGGTATCTTTAATACCAATATCAAATAAGTCAAAAGCTTCAATAACCTCACTGACAATCTGAGTGTGGCTGATAACAACTCCTTTGGGGTTGCCGGTGGTACCTGATGTATAAACGATTGATGCTGTTTCTTTAAGAGCCCTTTCAGATATTATGTCTGCTAGAAAGTTTTTATTTTTTGTCAATATATCAGTGCCTTCATCAAGAAACTCCTGCCACGATAGATAATCGTCAGGAAGTTCTGTGTAGGCGTCCATGCAAATGACTGTTTTGACAGATTGAGGAATTTTTTGCAGACTTTGCCATTTTTTTACTTGCAGTGCATTCTCTAGAACTACTAGAGTGGGTTCACAGTCATTGATAATATACTCCACTTCTTCGGTTCGACTACTTTGATAGATGGGGACAGTAATGGCACCGAGACTCAGTATGGCCATGTCAGTCATTAACCACTCATAACGTGTGTTTGAGAGAATAACGACTCGGTGTTGTTTTTCTATTTTGAGAGCCTTCAGGGACGCAGCAATGTTTTCAATTCCTAGGTAGAGCTGTGGCCAGGATAGGCTTTGCCATTTTCTTTGATGCTTGAATTTCACAGCCTCCAGACTCGAGTCCCGCTTTTTGGATTCCAGCAAATAATGACAGATGGTTTTTTCCAAAGTGACTTTCCTTAGTTATCAAAGTGATCGATCTTTTTTATTTGGAGTGACTGGGAACTCTATCTTTCTTCTTCTGCAAGTTTAAGATGATATTCTGTCTTTGATTTTTTTTCAGAGTGATAACACGAAAATCCTGAGCCCCATAGTAGGGGTCGACAGCTTTGATCACTAGCCTTGTATTGGCTGGTACAGCATAGCGTCGAATAGGGAGTGTCTCACCATTAAGTAACCTTTGGTTGATATAAATTTTTGCTTTTGTTGGTGGAACAACATCTATATCTAGGTATCCAACAACAGCTTTTTGAAGTGTCGCTTCAATTTTTGACCCGACCTTTGAGGCATTCATATTATTTTTTACGTACTCCATATAGCCCGAGCGTCGGATCATAATATCAAAAGGTTCGTGGGCAGGAACCTCAATTCGGCTGGGAGTGATAAAGCCCGTATTATTGCCATTCAAATAAATTTCAGCTCCCGAAGGTGAACTGGAGACAATGACATCTTTAAACCGTGGAGTTTCAGGCAGTTCTGGCATGGTAGGGTCGAGAGCTACTTTTGGATTATTTGCCTCCAGTTTTGGCTTAGGAATTTCTTGCTTTGGATCAATACTTCCCAACCGGATATCTTTGACTTCGACACCCATAAAACTATGAATGGGTTTGAGTACAGGGTCTGTCATTGCAATCACTCCAGATAACGGGCCGGAAAAAAATTTGATAGCAAAGGCATAACCCACCATTAATATGGCTGCAAATATTATAATATTGAAAAATTTGAATTTCTTTTGCTTACTGTAATCCTGATACCTATTGGTTGTGTACCTAGAGACACTGTACTTTGAATAGGGGTTGAAGTTGGCGTAGGACTCATCATTCTGAACATCTTTTTCAAGGGAGTAGGGGTTTTGACTGATATCTACATTGATTTTATTTTTGAGCGCATGGTTCATTTTTCCATCATCAAGGATGTCTCGACTTTTGTTATTGTTGATATCTTGGGCTAATGAACGAATAGCTACCTCAGATTCCAATTGTTTTTGCTTTGCCCCTCCGTTATCCGTTTTGGTGGCTGTTTTTTCATCACCGCTCGTGAAATTTCCAATAAAGGAGTTCGTATCTTCGCTAGCGGCTGTTGATAGGTATTCAGAAGACGACGACTTGCTTTGAGAACTATCTTGAAATGGAATCTTAGCGTACTCAATTTGTCGTTTTCTCACTTGAAGAATTTCATCAGAAAACAGGGTCATGACAAATACTGAAAAATCTCTGGATGAAAAATCCGGATATTGACGGTTAAGGAAGCGATTGAGATCACGATGCAGAGCTGCTGCTGTCTGGTAGCGTAGGTTTCTATCTTTGGCTAGAGCCTTATTAGTTATACGCTCCAGCTCTACCGGAATATTAGGATCAATCTTTCGCAAACTGGGGATCTGACAGTCACGAATTTTTTTTAGCGTATTGATTTCGTTATTAGCTACAAATAATCTATCGTTGGCGAGTAGCTCCCACAGAATAATCCCCAAAGAGAAGATATCTGTACGCAAGTCCACGGGTTGCCCTTCAGCCTGTTCAGGAGACATATAACCAAATTTTCCTTTAAGCGTCCCGGCACGAGTGGTTTCCATTTTGGATTCTGCTTTTGCAATTCCAAAGTCTACAATTTTCAACTCACCCTCAAAGCTGACCATGACATTTTGCGGACTCATATCTCTGTGGGTGATATTTAGAGGTTTGCCCGTTGTGCCATCAAGGCATCGATGAGCATGATCTAGCCCAGATGCGACCTCTTTGACGACGTAGACGATTTGGTCAATAGAGAGTTTGCTGGAGTTCTTTTTAATTTTATTGAGAATTTGCCTGAGATTTCGTCCATTGACGTAATCCATAACAATAAAGAATTGGTCACTCTCAACACCAAACTCATGAATGCTCACAATATTACTATGATTCAGGTTGATGGCAATTTTGGCTTCATCCTTGAACATGTCGATAAATTCATCACTGTCAGCAAACTGAGGAAGAATTCTCTTGATAGCAAGAAACTTACCGATACCACCAGCTCCGGGCTTTCTGGCAAGAAACACCTCGGCCATACCACCTGTGGCCAATTTTTCAAGCAGAATATACTTGCCAAAATATTCAAACTTTTTTGACACTGAAAAGGCTCCTTCTCTTTGATTTTTATCGGTTTAGGCGTTGAGCGGCTTGATAGAAATTCATTTTTGTGACAAAGGTCGAGTGCAATGAAATGGGTTGGGATTACAGGTTCAATAGGAAGTGGTAAGACGACAGTCTCGTCTTTTATCGAGGAGCAGGGATACCCTGTCATTCGCGCAGATGAGGTTGCACGACTTATAACTCAAAAAGGGAGTCCCGGATTGAGCTGTATTGAGCAAGAATTTGGTCCAGGTTTTTTGACAAAAAGTGGCGAACTGGATCGGCTTGCATTGTCAAAGTTGGTTTTTGAAAACTCTCTTCAGTTAAAAAAATTAGAGAGCCTTTTACACCCACTTATTCAAAAGCACGTCCGAGAATGGCGTGAGACCCAAAGGAGTCTTGGTCAAAAGTTAGCCTTTTATGATATTCCGTTATTGTTTGAAAATAATTTGAAAGCTCACTTTGACTCAGTGGTTTGTGTTGTTTCTGATGAAGAGCAGATTATTAAAAGGGTCATGGCCCGTAGCAGATTAAGTCGGTCAGAGGTTCTTAAGCGTCTTTCCCATCAAGTGCCTACGATGGAAAAGGTCAAATTGTCTGATTACGTGATTGAAAATAATGGAAGCTTAAAGGAGTTGAAGAGAAAAGTTTTGAAATTACTCAGAGACTTACATATTGATCACCATCCCCAGGAGTAACCAAAATTAAGCAAAGCAAACTGGCGTTCTAGCCCAAGGATAAACTCAACTTCTAGGCGAACACTCATGGGTAATTTAATAATATCTTCAAACCCACCAGAGAACTTAACGTAATAATTTTTAAAGTCAGTGATAGTTGCTAGCCGTTCCTCGGCCTGAGCAGACAACATTCCACTGATTGTAAAATAAGGGCGAAATGGCCTTCTTGGGTGAGCGATGAACCGCTTTCCTAAGTATATATGGGCTCCTTCATTTGTGACCACATCAAATCCAAGTTCCCATTGAGGAGAGCGTCTGCGAGGTAACATGTATCGAACTCCCAGAGATAGGGGGATTTCACTTTCTCGCAAAAGATCTGGGTCCAGAAGAATTCCAAGCTTTGGTGACATAGACTGTCTATAAGGGTAAAAGTACTGAACCTTTTGTTGGTCTGAACTTTCTTTTGGAGTCGAAATAATCACACCCTTCTCGTCACTCAGTGCTTGAGTGTCTGTGGTTTTTTGTAACTCCTCTGGGATTCCTTCCAAAGGAGCATCTTGCTGCGGGGCTGCAGTCGCTGAATTGATGGATATGATCAAGACAAAAGTCATTAATTTGGAAATATCCAATGAAACCATGGGTTAAGTATACCCGAATGCTATGGGTTGAATATAGAATTTTAAAAGCTGGACTGAATATGTATTGTGGATCCAAGGAAGGAATTGCTATGGGGTCATTTTTCAATTTGTTGGTTATTTTTGTAGCGTTACTTCTTTTTGGGAATTCGGCTTTTGCTGTTAAGTCACTGGATTTTACTATTCACCAGGAATATGTCAGTACCCGAGCATTGGGAATGGGAAATGCCTTTACAGCTGTGGCTGATGACCACTCAGCTTTATTTTACAATCCTGCAGCATTGGCACGTCGAGAAGATGGACACTTGAGAATGTTCCTTCGGGGGGCTATTGATGCAGAGTATTTGACTCTTATCGATGACATTGAGTCCGCTGATGGAGCAGCTACAGAAGATGAAGAAATAGATCAATACACGGAGCTGATTTCTAAAAACTACGGTAACCATTTTCACTCGCGGGTTCCTACACTGGGAGCTATGTGGGTGCGTCCTAACTGGGGAGTTGCCATTATACCGGCAGATCTTTCCATTGATATTGGAGTTCACCAGCAAGTGGGACCTATGTTGAATGTGAATGCTTATCTTGATACGACCTTTGCTTACGGATACGCAAGAGATACTCGTTGGCTGCCCAAATCTCATCGTTTGTCTATGGGGGCTGTATTGAAAGCTATTCATAGGGTTCATGTCGGAGAGGCTATTTCGGCCATTCAGTTAGCGACAGACTCTGAGGTTTTTAATACCTCCAATGCCAATGAGGGAATGACATTGGACTTAGATATAGGATTTCTTTATGATCCTCCAGTCAGCGGTTTTTTGGAATACCTGAAACCTTCTTTTGCATTTGTTGTGAGAAATGCCATTGATCATGGGTTTCAGTGGAACTTCAATCTGATCGATGAAAACTCTGGACAGCCGCCCAACCTCGAGAGAAGAATCGATATAGGAAGTAAATTCGATATTCCTAATTTTTGGGTCTTTGATCCAAAGATAGCCATTGATGTCAGGGATATGCTTCATCCCAACTGGTCACTGATAAAAGGCTTTCATGCAGGCGCAGAGTTGTATTGGAAAATGTTCAACTGGTGGAAGGGGCACTGGTCTATGGGGGTCAATCAAGGGTATTGGACAGCTGGTTTTGGGGCTCGTTTGGCTTGGTTCCAACTGGACTTGGCCTCCTACGGCGAAGAGGTGGGCACCTCTGAAACCAAAAAAGAATCTCGTCGCTACATGCTCGAAATGTCATTGGACTTCTAACAAAGAGGCACGATGTCGTGCTTTTTTGTACTCCAACTGGATCGATACATTTTAGAGGGCCATGCAGTGGCTGGTGCCGTCTTGGTCACAGCACTGGGTGTTATTAACTACTTTTTTGCCCTCGAGGTAGCAGAGCATGGCATCACCAATTTTTGATGTGTCGCCTCCTGCACCAGCAATGGCATTGTTAATCTCGGTGCAGACTTCATCATCTGCGCTGGCATTGGAGCAATAGGCATCAGCGACAGTGGTGGCTGAGTTGGCAATGGTTTCTACGCAGGACTCATTGCCACTATTATTACACTGATCAATGGCATTATTGATAGTGGTCTGATCAATGGTGGTGGGGTCCGCAGGAAAGGCTACCCCCACATTGGCGAGTGCTGTAGCCATATTCGCCAGGCTGCCAAAGTACTGGTAAGCACCCACACCAGTGGCATTGCAGTAGGTGTAAGCCAGTTGAGCACGACGAGTTCCATCTTGGTTCAGGGTTAGAGCGGCGATATAAATGGCTTCCTGGTTGGTTCCATCGTCCAAAGTTTTTGCGGCATTGGCAATTCGGGTAGTATCCAGCCCTCCTGCCATCAGAAAAGCTCCGCACTTGATGATATTGGCCTGTTGAGAGTTATATTTAAGAACCGTACTGGCGCAGGCCTCTGTGGCATTGAAATTGGTGATGGTGGCTGGCTGACTATCAAGGCATTTTTGAGCCTTGGCCAAAGCCAAGGTTTCATCATCTTCACATCCTGGCAGCACTATTATAGAGGTCAACAAAGCTAAAGCCATTGTCCATTTTTTTCCGATCTGCCTTTGCATGTTTTCACCTCGAACGTTCCTGAGATTTTTTGTCATTAACAATTGTACCAGGAACCTTTGTCAAAAATCATTAGTTGATTTATTTGGGGTCTGGAGTCACCAAACTGGACCCGCCCCATGTCCAGATATCGAAGGTTTTGTCTCATACCGAAACAAACTGAATCCGATAAAAAGTGGACAGAAAGGATGTGAGTCATGAGGACATTCATCGTGATTTTGAGTGTGTTGGGAGTCGGCTTGCAAGCAGTAGCAGAGGAACACTACGAGTTCTATAATGGAATCCGACAAATGGGAATGGGTGGTGTTGTGATTTCTACAGTTAACGATGAAACAGCTCTTCTTTCCAATCCCGCAGCCCTTGGAAAGCTCAGAGACTTCTTTGTTACAGTGGCTGACCCCGAACTGGAGTTGGGCTCAGAGAATCAGGACCTTATGGGAACGGATCAACAAAAATCCTTTCAGATTCAAGAGGCTTTGAATGCCACTAGAGAGCCGGGCAATGTGGGGAAAAGAGTTCATGCCAAAGCACAGGTTTTTCCTTCTTTTGTAGTGCCCAATTTTGGCTTAGGTATTTTGGGTAAGTATGAAATGGATGCTGAAGTCACTGAGGCAGATACGTCGGTATTTGATGTGCGTTACAATAATGATTTTGCACTTGTGACTGGCTTTAACTTTCGAATTTGGGATGGACGAATCAAGTTAGGCGTTAATATGAGAGCCATCAATAGGGTAACTATTGATACGACTTTGTCATCGGCTTCAGAGGGGCTTTTGGTTAAAGATATGGCCAATGAGGGTGTGGGTATTGCTTCTGACATTGGCCTGATTTTGGCGGCCCCTTGGGATATGCTGCCAACTCTTGCTGCTGTTGTTCGAGACGTTGGAAATACCACATACACGTTGAGAGATGGGTTTTATACGGACGCAGACGAGACAAGGCGACCTGATAAAACAGAGCAGTCGATTGATGTAGGCATTGGGCTATTTCCTATTTTAGGCAATAAAACACGAATGGCCTGGAGTGCTGAATACCGGGGTGTAACTACGGCTGGAGATGAAGAAGACCCCATGAAGCGGATCCATACGGGCATTGAGGTGAATTATCGAGATGCTTTGTTTCTCAGAGCAGGTATGAACCAGCGCTATTGGACGGCTGGTTTTGAAATTGCTGTGAAAAACTACCAGCTACAGGCTGCGACCTATGGCGAGGAAATTGGCACGGCTGACGAAAATCGGGAAGACCGTCGTTACGTCCTGAAATTTGCCTATCGCTTCTGACCACAGAGGGATCCGGTTACAATAAAACCTCAGAAAGAGGTTGATTGTGATGTTACGAAGGGTACGGATACTTTTTGTTTCTTTGGTGCTTGCCACCACTACATCTTGCAGTGTGAATATTCTGGAGGAGTTTGGTGATCCTGATACGGATCGAGCCAAGTTTATTGATGCTAATGATGCCATTAATAAAGGAGCTTATGATACAGCAATCACATTGATTGCCTCCATGACAGCCAGTTATCAGGCTCGAGAGGATGTGATTGAACTCTATGCTTCGGCGTATGCTGGACGTTGTGGTTTGGATTTTTTGACGTTTGCCAATACCACTTTGGCCAATATGGGAACTGCTAGGTTACTCCTATATTTAATGCAGAACCGCAATGGTGCCACAACAACAGCTCAATCGGACTGTCAACAGGCTATTAGTTTGATTGAATCTATTGATGCTGTAGCAGCTAACAGAACAGATGATCAAAACCTTTTGATGGCTGTGGTGTCTTTGTTTCAGCTGGGCAATATTATCAATATATACGGAGACACTGATGACGATGGCACCGCTGACTGGAATAGTGCAGTCCCCAATGATGCTTGTGAGTCGGCAGCCATCTCTGATTCTGACGTGGGGCAGGTGGGAGCTTCACTGGTGCGAACGATAACAAGTGTGTCTGCACTGTCTTCACAAACAGTGGGTAGTGATCAGTTGACCGATATTAATTCTGTTTGTACGGCTTTGGCGAGCCCTCCTATCTCAGATACTGATATTTGTACTAAAACAGACCCTTCTACTTTTGATGCTACAGAACTGAGAGCTTTTCGTACCCTACTGAGAGAAAACACAAGTATTGGAACTGGATCTTGTGTCGGAGATGTTTCTGCCTGTCTTTGTCCATAAAAATTTTGGAGTGAAATGAAATTTATCTTTAGGTTATTCTTGCTTACCGTTTCAACTCCAGCGTTGTCTGCTGGAGTTGAGGGGCAGGTGTATGACAACTTTCATTCCATTCGTGCCATGGGGATGGGAAATGCCTACGCAAGTGTCGTTTCTGATTCGGATGCTTTGTTTTACAACCCTGCCGGTATTGCTAGAATATCTGGTTTTAATTGGACTATCGTGGACCCGTGGATTGGGTTGAGTGGAGTAGAGGCTCTTGAGGATATTAATGATCTCCAGGACTCATCGTCTTTTGAAGACTCTATACGGGCTCTTTATGGCGACCACGTGTGGATGGGAGGGGGAGGGAAATCCTCTTTTGGAATTCCATTTTTTGCTGTTAGTGTTTATGATCACCTCAATGCCAGTCTTGATATTAACAACCCTGTGTATCCCAATCTCGATATTGCCGCAGTCAATGATCTTGGCTATGTTATGGGTGTGGGATTGCCTGTACTTCCGGTATTTGATCTAGGTTTTGTTATAAAATACATACAGCGTACGGGGGCTCGTGTTCCCTTTGGACCCAGTTTTGTTAGTTCACTGGATCCGGATCTCATTCGTGCCAATGTGGAAAGAAAAGGCGTAGGTTATGGTCTTGATATGGGGGCTAACTTTATTATTCCGGGACCGTTGTCAATTATTCTGTCAGGTGTGTGGAAAAATGTGGGACAGACAAAGTTTGAGCCAGAGTCAGGGTTGGCTCCACCCTCAGAGCCCAATGAGATAAACCTGGGGGCAGCGTTGGAGTTGGATGTGCCTTTGTTAGAGGTTCGCCCCTCATTTGAGTTTAAGCATGTCAATCGTGACGATATTCAGCTGGGAAAGAAAATTCATTTTGGGTTGGAAATCAGCCTTCCATTGATTGATATTCGTGGTGGCTTTTATCAGGGGTATTATACGGCGGGCGCTGGGGTGAATCTGGGTATTCTTAGAGTGGATGCTGCCACGTGGGGCGTGGAACTTGGTGACTATCCTGGTCAAAAAGAAGATCGTCGATATGCAATTCAAGCCACTTTGGAGTTGGGTTTTGACCCATCTTTAAGCTTTTTAGGGGGAGGCAGTGGTGGTAGCGGTAAAGGAAGTGGTGCTGCTCAATCTCCTTACAGAAGGCTTAAGCAACGACGTTAAGCGTAGTTCGGAAAATCTCTCGATACAAAGTGTGAATTGGGTTACAGTTGCGTTTCTATGTTGATTCGACATCCAGTGTCTCTACATCTTGATAAGGTAAAGCACCTTGATACGTTTGATCCTCACACCATGACTTGGTTAGTGGCGGATTTGACATCTAAATCAGAAATCCAACAGCATCTGCTTTGCCGACATAAAGTGCTTCCAGAAGATGCTGTGCTCAGGGCCAGTGAGTTATGGAGTAAGGTATTTCAGGAGCTGTATCCGTCTTGGCGCCTGGTCTCCCACGACTTTATGCGTAGTCAGTTGGCAGAGTTTCTCAAAAAACAAAAGCATTCCTTTGCTTCCACACCAGGAGCTGCCAAGACACTAATGACATATATACAGCAGCTGTTGCCTATCCTCTCTGATTCGGGAGGAAAAGAAAATTTGCAAAGCTGGCTTCAAGAGAACTCCTCTGCAATGATTCGTTGGGGGCATTGGTTGGAACTCAGTCAGCGAGCTTGGGCAGATCTGGAGGAGATGCAGATTATTACCGGTACATGGTGCTCTGGTTTTCTTGTCAATCATCCGGCCTTAGCGGATTCATGGAGTCGTAAAATTTTTAGTGATTTAGGTTGTCAGATTCATTCTGTGGAGGCCGTTTTACTCAAGCAGTTAGGAGAACAGACAGAGGTGGTTGTCTTTGAGCCTGTAAATACTTGGACGGCTCGGTACAAAAAAACCTTGAACGCCTATGATCTATTCAATAAAAAACCAGTCACCTCTGAGTCAACTTTGCCACCGCTGCCAGTGCCAAAGGCTGGACAGGGACAAACCTTAGAGATTCACCGTTATTCCACTATGGTGGCTGAAGTAAAAGCCGTAGTAGCAGAAATTCGAAATGATTTGGATGCAGGTATTCAGCCTCAGGATTTGGCGCTGTTAGCCCCTGACATTGAGGTGTATTGGCCGGTATTACATCACTATTTGACTCAAGAGGGGGTGCCTTTTCAAAAAAATGTAGTGGCTCGCCTGCAAACTTTTGCTGATGTAGATGTTTGGTTGGCTCGGTTACGCTTGGCCATGGGAAAAGTTAGTTCTCATGATTTAGAAAGAGCTTCATTTGGTGAAAACCATCAGTTGCGCAGTTTAAGTTTTGAAAAGTTCAAGCGATTATTTTCGATTATCTATGATAATGCAGACCTAGGGCGCTGGAAAGATATCAAGAATAAGTTTGAAAGCCAGAAGACAGAGTCTGAAACTCTTATGGCTCATGAGTTTTTGGTATGGATTTCGTCTTATTGGCCAGACAATGACAACACTGAACGCTTAGCCAGATTCATCAAAAAGATATATACAGAAAGCCCTTTGAATATTTCCAGAGAACTGCGTTCATGGATGGATCTTTTAGAAAACCTGGCCGCCAAAGATGAAGTGATTATTCTTGATGGTGTGGCTGCAGGAGTGCATTGTCTGAACGTGCAGGAGGCTGCATGGGTATCCTTAACCTGTCGTTACTTTTTGGGCCTTTCAGCAGATTCATTGAGGAGCCAGGAGACGACAGGGCTGTTGTTTAGTGATGTTCAAAAAATCCATAATGACTTAGGTTACATTTTGATGTGGCCGGATAAGGCTCATTTGGAGTTTGAAGCTCTTTGGCTACTTCAAACAAAGGCCTCAAAAACACACTTGGGATTCAGTGCGACGGACTTTTCGGGAAATATTTTGGCACCGTCAATTCTCTGGTTGCAATCAGCCTTTCAAGCCGGCAAAGATGTGGAGAAGCTATCTTTGCCTCAGCCCACTCGTTGGGATGAAATTCAAAGGGCCAATGCCAAAACCATTGCTCGTTTTCGATTGTGGTCCAAAGAGCACGCTCAGGCTCTGGAAACTTCTATTCAGCAGGATTTGGGCGATGTGGAACCTCTACCTTTTGCCGGTGAGGTGCCATGGACTTTAAGTGCTTCACAGTTAGAAAATTATTTAACCTGTCCTTTTCAGTTTGCAGCAGGTAAAATTTTTGGTCTCAGCGATGAGCCAGACTTGGATCTGGATATTGATCATATGTCTCGTGGAAAGATGATGCACAAGCTGTTTGAGTGGCTAACAAAAGAGCCTTTTCGAGCGGATTGGTCTATAGAAGAGTTGAAAGCTTTGGTGGATAGATTGCCCGAAGAGACGAAAAGCCCACTTGCAGATAACAGGTTATGGTCGTCTATATGTAATCAATATTTAGACCTGGCTCAACGATTTCTAGAAAGAGAGAGGCAGTTTCGTGAAGAGTTTCCCGAAACTCATACCGAGGGGAGAGAGCTTGAAGTTGCCGCAAAATGGAGCATAGAAAAAAACTGTCTTGTAGAACCTCACAAAGAGGGGGTTCCATTTCGAGGCTTCATTGATCGAGTAGATCGTAATGATCGTGGTCAAGTGGTGGTTGTGGATTATAAAAGTCAGGATAAGTTTCAGACGAATTACAGAAGTTGGTTGGATAATGATCAGTTACAGTTGGGACTGTACTCTATGGCTTTTGAAAAAGGATTAACAAAAAAAGATCCAGCTGAAGTGATTGGAGCATTTTATTATTCAGCGAAAACCTTGGCGCGAGAAAAAGGTTTTCGAATGGAGGAGCATGTGGGATCTTTGTTTTCTGAAAATAAAAGAAACAGATCTCATATTAATAAAGAGGCTAAGCAAGAATTATTTGATCATTTAAATGAAAAAATTGGCAAAGTGGTTCAAGCAATGAAGCAAGGATTTTTTTCTGCCGAGCCTAAAGATCAAAAAACCTGTCCAACATGTGCGTGGAAAAAATTATGTCGAGCCAAACATTTAAACTTTTAAATCAGCATACTGTTGTTCGAGCAGGAGCTGGAGCCGGAAAAACCACACGCCTTGTAAATGAGGTGATTGAACGGGCTCAGCTATGGAAACAAGCTTACGGGAAATGGCCTCGAATGGTTTTGACAACCTTTACACGAAAAGCCACACAAGAGATTCGAGAACGACTCATTTTAAAAGCCTGTGAGATAAAAGATGAGGACTTATTGGAGTATTTGTCTTCCAATGCATGGTTGCAAATTTCTACCATACACGGAGTGATGTCTTTGTTTCTTCGGCGCTATGGTCATTTAGTAGGTTTTGATAATGGTTTTACTGTGATTACTGAGGAAGAGGCCGGGAGGATAGCTCGTCGAATTGTGCGAGACCTTGCCATTGAAAATAAAGATATGTCGGAGCTGATGTCTCTTCTGGGTTTAAAGTCACTCAGTCGTTTATTACGGCGAATGTCATTATTGAAGTTAGAATCTGCAGGCCTGCACTATGTAACAGATGAGGAGCTCAGATATTATTGGGAGGAGCATACCAAGACATTGGCTATTTGTCTTATGCAAGTGATGCAAGAAGTTCGTGAAGCTACGGACGATGTTAAGTATCTAGAATTTGTTAACGAAGTAGAGCAGTGCGTTTCTGACTTACATCCTCCAACAGAAGACTTAAGTCGACAAGTGTTCCTGGTTCTGGAACGACTTCCAAAATCAAAACCTCGTTATAATAGTAAAAAACCTCAACTTTCGAAAGATTTACATGACAAAGTGGGGAAGGCTCTTTCGAAGTTTAAGGAGCAGTTGCAGAGCCCAGAACTACAGCCAGAACAGTGGAAAAAATCTCAAGCTTGGTTTCAAAAGTTAGAGCTTGTAGCAGAGAATTTTCACAATCAGTTTTTGGAACAAAAAATGCTTCAAGGACATTTTGAAATGACAGATTTGGAGTCTATTACTGTAGATATATTAAGAAATAATGAGGGGCTGGGAGAGGCTTTTGCATCAGATTTTGATTTTTGGTTGATTGATGAGTATCAGGACACCAGCCCAGTTCAGGTAGAACTTCTTGATCGATTGGTGGGTCAGAGCCCCACTTTTATTGTAGGAGATCCTCAGCAAAGTATTTATCTTTTTCGAGGAGCCCGTTCAGAGGTCTTTGATCAGCGAGAGCAAAAGATTCAAGAACTTGGGTTTGAGCCTGATGTACAAAAAAAGAACTGGCGTTCAGAGCCGGAGTTACTACTATTTTTCAATGAGCTTTTTTCTTATTTACCGTCAGAGTTTATTGCTATGGATCCTAAGCAATCAGTTACAAATTCGAATATTGTTGTAGCTCGGTTTTGCCCTGTGGACGAAGAGTCTTATAAAGAAGATAAGGAAACTCAGCTTCATGGTATAGCACGTGAGATTCAACAACTCTTACAGGCTGGGGCTCATCCGGAAGACATTTGTATTCTAGGAAGGTCCAACGATAAGTTATTTGATATGGCTCAATATTTGCGTCGGCATAATTTTCCAACTCATCTTCATGTCTCTAGTGGGTTTTATGAACGTCGTGAAATTATGGATGCCATGGCTCTGCTGAAGTTTTTAGTTAACCCCTATGATAATCGTAACTTGGTTTTGTTGTTAAGGTCTCCATGGTGTCGAGTGAGTGATCAAGAGTTGAGTGCATGGCTCTACGGGGAGCAGAGCAGCTATTGGTTGGCATTAAAAAAAGCAGAGGATTTTAAAGATCACGAGGTGATTCGGCAATTAAAAAAGCTGGAGGACCTAAAGTTCGAATGGGGTGTATCTCAGTGCTTTGAGCAAGCTTTGGTTAATTTTGGATGCATAGATTTTTCCCATTATCATGATGTATCAGGGCGTAGGGAGTCCAACTTTTGGAAACTTGTAGCTCGTCTCAAAGAAGAAGAAAAAAAGCCTGGCTTTTCTTATTTGCAATTTATTAATAGGAGCTTTACTCAAATGGATACAGAGGCAGGTAACGAAGAGTCTGATGCTGTGGCTGCTTTAGAACCAAATCACATTCAATTGATGACAATTCATGCTTCCAAAGGTTTGCAGTTTCCTCATGTGATTCTTCCCGATATGCATAGAGTTCCACCCGTTGTTAGAAAGCCAGATATTTCTTTAGATGAAAGCACGGGAGCCTGGAGTGCCAAACTGCCCATTGGAGAGGACAATGGCTATCAACATACTGTGGCTGACCTTGTTTTAAGAGATCAGCGAGCAGCTCAAGAGACTAAAGAGTCTGAGAGAGTTTTGTACGTAGCACTGACTCGAGCCAAAACCAGTGTATTTATGAGTTGGGTCAACCCTATTCAATCAGGGAGCTGGATTTCTCATATACCATGGAGCTTTAAGCCAGGGGTTTATCAAAGGGAGGCATTTAGTTATGAGGTGCTGGAGCCGTGTCGAGAGCCAGTGTTTTGGCAACGACCAGAAAGAAAGGTAGAAGCCATTCGTTCTGCTTGGTCTGGAAAGCCAAAGTCTGAACGACCTATTAAGCGTTCAGTGACGTCCCTTGTAGAGGAGGAGAGTTCAAAATTAGATAGAGGTCCCGCCTCTTCTCCATCTCGAAAGGTTCCTGAACGCATCAAAAAAGCTGTGGAAGGCGTGCTTGTACATCGGATGATGGAGGTTCTCAAAACGGATTGGAACTTTGACTTTACTAAAGTTGCTTCAGAGTGGTTGGGTGGTGACGCTAAAAAATTTCTGACTGCTGTAGAGTGGGTGAGGAGCCTGAAGGAGATTCCATTAAAAACTATTATTGAGAAAGGTGAGGTTGAGTGGGGCTACCAGCAACTCAAAGAAGGAAGCATTATAGAAGGTCAGGTGGACCTTTGGGGAGTGGCTGCCGACAAGTTGTGGATTGTGGATTATAAAACAGGGAGTCAAAAATATATGGATCAAGCTTTTCTTCAATTGCAAATTTATGCAGAGGCTTTAAAAAAATATACTAAAATAGAAAATGTTCAGCTGTGTGTAGTATATCCCATGGATCAGGTTATAAAAACTCAATCTATTTGATGCCCGGAAAGGGGAACTCCCCATTGCCGAGTGAGGATGTAAGTATCACTTTTATGTTCTTAGATTCAATGGCACTCATTGGAATATTGAAGGTCACATAATAGGGTGTGTGGAAACGTTCTATGTAGGGGTAAATTTCTTTTAACTCTACAAATTTTTCACTGGTTTTTTTAACTGTTCCGACATAGCGCTCGCCCTCAAACTCAAGATAAATTTTCCAGATACTTTTGGGCTTGTTCAAGTCGTCGTAGTCATTTTCTGGAGAGAAAAAAGCTAGGAAAACTCGAGTGTTTTGCGACATTTCCTGAAACATTTTTTCTCGTTCTTTTCGAGCTTTTTCTAAATCCCACTGTAAAAAGTGACCTCGCCTTTGCAGGGCCATATTTTGCACCTCAGAGTTCAGCAATGTCATTGTTGCTTGGTAAGTATTGTGAAACCCTGAGTACTCTTTTTTGTTAGAGCTAAATTTTTTAATCACAGGTTTATAATTAGCATTTTTAACGGGGCCAACGATATTATCGCTTACTTTTTCCTGCTTAGATCCACAGGCTGTGAGCATCAGGAAAGTAATCAATAGAGTTGAAAATACCTTCATTTTACCATCCTTAAAAAATTTTTGAGATCCTTAAAGCAGATCTCTCTTTCTTGATCATTGAAAATTTCATGAAAACTGTCGGCATAGATTTCTAATAATTTATTTTCTACGTCAATTCTCTCAAATAGATTTTTACTTTTTGCCGTACTGACAATGCAATCTTGTCCAGCCAATTGAAACAAGGTGGGGACACAGATATTTTTGGCATTGGCGAACACGTAATCAAAGCTTTCCATCATTCCAAGGTAGATGGCGGCACAAACTTTATCATGACGAAGACTATCCATAGGGTAGCTGGATAATTTGTCCTGATCGTGAGTGAGATCAGAGTAACGAATTTCATTATAAAGAGTCAGTGTTGGAAAAAAACGGTTGGAAAGTTTTGCTAAAGTGTCCTTGATAGAAGATACATGAACAGCATACCCCAAGGCTGGTGAACTCAAGCATAGAGCCTGTATTCCGGGACTTTTTGGCTGCTTTAAGTGGTATAAGAGTGTGATGAGTCCTCCCATAGAATGGCCAAATAAAATAATAGGCTGCTGGGGAGGAATGTCATTTCGAACCACATCTATAAAACATTCCATATCAGTCACAAACTCCTGAAAGTCAGCTATATAGCCCCGCTTTCCTTCAGAGCGACCGTGCCCCTGGAGGTCCCAGGCATAGACATTGTATCCATCATTGAGCATTTCGTTAGCAAATTCAGTGTAGCACTCGGAGTGCTCAGCAAGCCCATGAGTCACGACAATAGTCCTGTCGGCAGTCTCATTCACCCAGGATTGAAAAAAAAGGTCATTATTATTTCTACCTTTAAAGCGGCTCTCAAACTGTTTGGACATGGAAGTTCCTTTCTTTGTCATTTTCAGTGTCATACAATTCGTGGTCAAGATGTATACCGATCTGGTTTGAAAATATTCTCTGATCTGTCTCCAACTCAATCCCAAAAACCTGGAAAATTCAAACCAGATCGGTATAAAAGTGAATGGCTCACTCGAGTGGTTTATCAGGTCTAAATGCTAAAAAAGATGGAGTGAAAAATTAATTTGAAGCCATACTAGTGTCGTAACCAATAAAATTTTTCACCCCCAGCTGGTTATTTTTAAGCAACTCCAATTTGCTCCTCCTCGAATTGGCTTCTGGCCAGTCCTTCGTCGTCTCGCATTGAATTTGCTCAAAAATTCCTGCGCTGCCGGTGAAAAATTTTATTGGTTACGACACTAGT
>JAUILT010000142.1 GCA_030432925.1 Bdellovibrionia bacterium
TTTACGCGTGTAAACCACCCAAAATACCACCAAGGTCAAAGGCAAAAATAGCAAAAAGGCCATTGGGCTTTGCCATAGAATCATCGATTCAACCTCTTCATTCGGTAAACTCCATCCACGGCCCTTCGCGACATCTCCCGCATCTGCTCGCAATCTTCAAAAGTCGCAGCCTGGGGGTCCTTGTGGGCTCGGTCAAACTCCACCAAAGTTCGACGTACCTGCGGCCCCCAGTTTTTATAAACTTTTTTATGCCGTCCTTTGATATCTCTCATTACAGCTCCAGTACTCCACTCGTTAGCGGGCACCAAGAGTTCTCTCAACAAATACATCCGAAAAGATGCGTCCAGATCTTTCATATAAATCGGTCCCAAATTATTAGTTTCAGTTGTAGATGTATATTTTCTCATTTGTTCACGAATTTCTTTATTGAACTGATTGTAGGGCGTTAATGCCGTTGTCTGACGGGCCAGGTTTTCTAAAATTTTTTTACGTTGAATCTTTCTCCAAACCCACCGAATCAAAACACTAAATACTAAAGCCAATGCCGCAGCCCACAGAGCCCAATACCACCAAGGCATAGTTAGCATAAATGGACCTAGCATTTTCATTTTCATAGCATCAGGACTATTGAGTTGCTCTGGAGGCAGTTCCTGAAGAACCGATTGAACCAATAACTCCCCGCCCTCAATGGGAATCACTCGATCTCCATCCACCCATTGAAATTGGGAGAGTTTATGGTTTCCCGGCTTATAAGAGGTGACCATAGCCCAAACACCATCATTTTCTACAGTACGAAGTTCTAAAATAGAAATGGCATACTTATCGGTCTCATCTATAGGCTTTAGCTTCAGAGATTGACTGAGGTTATCCACAAAGGGCCCCTCACAGTGCAAAAGGTATTTGTCCCCCACATAAAGAGCCTCCAAGTCCGGAGACCCATCAGTATCACTTTTTTGAACCCGACAGCTCCAAGCAGGAAGTGGTGGGAGAGCCTGTTTTTCATCAGTATTTTTTTTGTCATCCGGCTCACTCATCGGCGATTTCTCCGTCGAAAAAACTGAACCAGTGGGCCAGCGATATCTTCATAAGTGCTCACATCAATCCGATCTACCTGAGCCCGTCGTAGTTGTTGCTCTCGAGACTCTTCACGCTGTCGAATCAATTGCTGATAATCCTGCCGAAACCCGGCCGCTCCTGTATCTACAGTGAGAATTTCTCCCGTTTCAGCATCTTCAAAGTCCACAATGCCAATGTTAGGAATTTCCTTTTCTGCAGGGTCGGTGACCACTACAGCCACCGTGTCGTGCTTTCTTCCCACCATTTTTAACGGAAGATCAAAGCCTTCGTCCATAAAATCAGAACAAATAAAAATATTTGTCCTTTTGTTTAATGAGCGCTGCATGTGCTCCATAGCCGCACCAATATTGGTCCCCTTTGACTTGGGCTGATAATAGAGCAAGTCTCGGATAATTCTGTGAATCTGTCCTCGCCCTTTTTTGGGGGGAACATAGTGCTCCACCTGATCTGAGAATAAAAGTAACCCCACAGGGTCCTTATTTTTAGCAGCACTATACCCTAATAAAGCTGCAAGGTGAGTCATCACCTCTCCTTTAAACCAATGCCTAGTTCCAAACTCCGAAGAACCACTGACGTCCACAGCCAGAAGAAGAGTCATCTCCCGCTCCTCATCAAACTTTTTAATATAGGGTTTTCCAGTTCGAGCCGTCACGGGCCAAGAAATGGCTCGCACATCATCACCAGGCACGTACTCCCGAAACTCAGAAAAGGTCATTCCCTGCCCTCTGAAGGCTGAGTGATACTCTCCTGCAAAAAGGGTGTTCACCATCTTGCGGGTGGATATTTCCAACAGTTTGACTTTTTTTAAAATTTCGGGGGGCAAAGACAAGGTCAGGGCACCTCTACATGGTTCAAAATTTCCTTAATGACCTCTTCGCTACCAATGTTTTCCGCTTCCGCTTCATAAGTAAGTATTAAGCGATGACGAAGAACATTGTAAGCAATGGCTTTGACATCTTCTGCAGTCACATAGCCCCGGCTTCTCAAAAAAGCATGGGCCTTCGCCGCGCGGGTCATACTGATTGTTGCGCGAGGAGAGCCACCCACAGATAATAGGTTTTCAATGTGTGTGAGGCCATACTCTGCGGGCTGCCGAGAGGCCATGACAATTTCAACAATATAATTTTTCACTTTGTCATCTAAATAAATCATATCAACGCGCTCTTTAGCTCGCATCAACTCCTCTTTGGCAATCACTCTATCAATAGTGGGCACTTTGTCTGTCGCCATCTTGTTAAGAATTTCCAATTCCTCAGCCTTCTTAGGGTAGGTCACAACAATTTTAAACATGAAACGATCCATCTGTGCTTCTGGCAAAGGATATGTTCCCTCTTGTTCTAGTGGGTTTTGTGTAGCCAAAACCAAGAATGGCCTTTCTAGCTTATAGGTCTCATCGCCAATGGTGACTTGTTTTTCTGCCATGGCTTCCAACAAAGCACTCTGCACTTTAGCTGGCGCTCGATTGATTTCATCAGCCAAAACAATATTAGTAAAAATGGGCCCCTTCTTGGGAGCAAACTCTCCAGACTTGGGATTGAAAATCATTGTCCCAATCAGATCCGTTGGTAGGAGATCCGGAGTGAACTGCACCCTTTGAAACTCCAAAGAAATGGCATCTGAGACAGAGGAAATCGTCAGCGTCTTTGCCAGGCCAGGAACACCTTCCAGAAGAACATGTCCCCCTGTAAGAAGCCCCATAAGAATCCCCTCAAGCATTTCGGTCTGTCCCACGACCACCTTACTGACCTCAGTCAGAGCCTTCTCAACAAACTGACTTTCCTGTTTGATGGCTTCATTGAGAGCCAAAATGTCAACATCCACGATGTAACTCCTCCTTGATCCTTAGGGCCTATCCTCCAATAGCTTCTGAATAAGCTCAGGGATAAGCTCTTAATGCAAACAAAAGCCAGTATATAGTAACTTTTTGAGTTTGGCTTCTGTTGAACAGGCCAATGATGAGTCGCTTCCAACGTTTTCGCAATTCGTCCAGTGGACAAAACTCAAAGCGGCAAAAATGCAAGAGCTTTCAGGTTAGTGCTTGTCCCTCGAGCATGCAGCCATTAGTCTAAGCCACATGACAAGCGCGACGCGAACCTGGACATTCTTAACAGCATTGATGCTTTTCATCGTCATCACCGGACAATCCCTGGCTGGCCGCGAAGGCCTACTTTGGGGTGTCGCCATCGCTCTCACAATCAACTCACTGATTTACCTTTACCCCGACCTCCGTTTAAAGCTGCTATTTTCAGGAGAGGTGCTCGAGGGCTCAGACCCTTGGGGCGTACAAAACCAACTTAAAGACCTTGCTCAAAGAGTGCGCATTCCCGTTCCGATGATACAGGTTTTGTCCAGCTCCAGCCCTCAAGCAATGGCCATGGGGCGCAGCCCCCGAACAGCCCAGATTCTATTGACTCAAGGTTTGATTGACCTCTTGGACCAAGAAGAGTTACAGGCTGTTCTTGCCTACTTGGTTGCTAAAATCAAACGTCAAGACATCGTGGGCTTGACTGTCGCCGCTGCCTTTATGGACTTCACTTTGACAGTTTTAGGCCTCCTGGACTCGGGCCTAAGGATTTTGCTGGGGGCCAAAGCCTCAGACCAGTCCCTACAAGCACACTTTTTCTCAAGTCTACTCTCACCATTCATTGGTTTTTTACTACGCCTTGAGGTGGGTCGTCACAGCTATTTTCGAGCTGATCAACTGGCTACAGAGCTGAGCACTCACCCCGGGGCTTTAGCCAAGGCCCTGTGGAAGCTACACTCCTACTCTCTGACAAAACCCTTTCACCCTCCCATTGCCACAGCTCACCTATGGATTGTCAGCCCTTTAAACAGAAATAATTGGGCCCAGAAGTTTCAAGTACAACCAGCCGTCGACCAACGCATTAAGAATATTGTGGGCTACTTCCCCGTCTAGGGCCTCGACCAGTAAGCCTACCTATAGTATACCAATCCAATTTGAATTCTCCGGATCAGTATAAAAATCATTGGGCATTAAATAAATTTAATGGCATTTTTCTTTCGTGACCGCCTTGACTCCCTTAAAATTAAGGTCATAGTTGAGCTGAAACCGGACACGGGAGTGATTGTTTATGAACCAGCAAAACCTTGAAGCCAGCTTTTCCACATTGATTCTTTCCATAGCGTCTTCGGCAGCCATGGCTCTGGGGTTGGCTCCACACCCGGAGACTCAAGAAATGAATAAAGACTTAAAAATGGCTCGGTTCAACATTGACCTGCTGGTTCTGCTTCAGACTAAAACTAAAGGCAACCTGGATGAAGATGAACAGAAATTTCTCGAGTCAGTGATCAGCGACCTTCAACTCAAGTATGTTCAATCAGAAAAGTGAGGCCCCCAGGAAGGCGCGCCCCACAAAGACACAAAAAGGAGTTGATATGACACTCACACCAATATCACAGCTATTACTTATAGGCCTTATCGCCTTAGCCCCGCCCATTTTGCCCCAGGCACAGGCGACGACTCTTTCAGAAATCAAAAAAGGAGACCCTCTTCCCGCTAACCGTTTTGCAGAGCTGGCTAAATTGGTTAACCCCGCTGTCGTGAATATTTCTACCACTTCCATGCCGGCACAAAGGCCCTCTCCGGGGCGCCGCCACAGAGACCCTTTCTTTGATCTGTTTGAGCAGTTTATGAACCCCTATTACGGAATGCCTCAACAGCAACGCCCGGCCCAATCTCTTGGAACAGGGTTTATTATCCGTAAAGATGGTTTAATCATTACAAACAATCACGTGATTCAACAGGCCGACATTATTAAAGTACAATTAGATGAGAGCTCTAAAAAGCTGTATGAAGCTGAAGTGATTGGCCATGATGCAAAAACCGACATTGCGCTGATCAAGATTGACGCCAAAAAAGCTTTACCCACCATTGAGTTAGGAAGTAGCAAATCTCTGGAGGTGGGCGAATGGGTCGCAGCTTTTGGAAACCCCTATGGCCACGGCCATACTATGA
>JAUILT010000037.1 GCA_030432925.1 Bdellovibrionia bacterium
GAAGAGTATGTTCAAGGCTGGTCCAGCAGAGGAGGGGTGGGGCTGGCAGACATGATTTATGGACAGTTGAAAGAGCGCTTCAGTGCTTTTCAGCAGCCCGTGGTTCCTCCTCAGGGACCACTTCCTTTGAATAGGGAGCCCCAGACAAAGGACCAGCCCCAAGGTGAGGGGCAAAAGGACTTCATCATGCTGGATTCCCCTCAGATGCCGGGCAGTTCCCAGTTTTTGTTTCAGGGAGGGGGGCAGGAAGCGGCTATCACCAGCCCTTGGTCGGGGAAAGTGAGCCAGGTTTTTGCAACAGATGATAACCGACAGGTTCTGCAAATGGATCATGACAACGGATTGAGGTCCAAGTTAGTGTTTGAAGGGACTTTGAATTCTGATCTGCAAGGCAGAGTGGTTTCAGCAGGAGAGTCCCTAGGACATATGAAGGGAGACTCAAATACGATCTCCTGGCGGGTAAGTGCCGTTAGGCACGGATAAGGAGTTCTTTTTCGTTGATGATCCCGTCCCAACTGGACGGGGCAGCAAAGAAAGAGGTTCCAAAACGCCGTTAGGCACGGATAATGGCATTCCTGCCCGGACCAGACCTCGAAAAATTGCAGAATTCTGCCTCAATATGATACAATAAAAACTGATTTCGGAGGGCGACATGAAAGTTACAAACACTGGGATAAATAATCTCAATCAGGCCATTGGCAACAAGGAAAGTCAGAAGACCGACAAGGCCAGTGGTGCTGAAGGGGCATTGGATAAAGTCTCCATTGGTAAAGACCCCTCCTCAATCAAGGGATCTGACAGGCTGGAATTATCAGAACGTGCTCAGCGAATGAGTAAAGCTCGGGAGATCGCCTCCAAAGAAACTGTGGACGAAGCAAAAGTGGCACGTCTTCAAAAGCTGATTGATGAGAGGAATTACAATGTCGATGCTTCGGCCATTGCCGACAAGCTTGTCGATCAGCATCTTTTGATGCCAGAATAAACTTTTAACATAATGCTCAAGGAGTCATTCAAGGATGAATGAGGACTTTCAAAAAAACTACAATCAACTAACGAATGTTCTTGAACAAGAGGTCAAAGTCTACAGATCCCTTTTGGATATTGTTCGCAAAGAAAAGGAAATTCTTGTTTCCACAAACCTTGATGACTTGAGTGAAAACAACAAGGCCAAAGAGGCCTCATTGATTCGCCTTCGCTCATTGGAAAACCAGAGAATTCATTTTGCGTCAGAAGTTTCTATGGCTCTTGATCTAGATTCAGAAAACCCTAGGTTGTTGGAGATGGCTGTGGCTCTGGGTAATGCTGAAGGGGAGAGGTTGCGAAACCTCCACTCGGTTTTGGATTTGCTACTCAAAAGAATGCATGAATTGAACAAAAACAATGAATCATTGGTGAATTCAGCACTCAATAATATTACTGGAGCGCTGAAGGCGATTAAAAACACGTTGGACGAAAATCCGACTTATAAAAAGAAAAGCGTCAAGGTGGAAGGCAAGGCCCAGTCAGGGCAGTTGGTGAGCCGAGAGGCTTAAGTGCCGTTAGGCACGGATAAGGAGTTCTTTTTCATTGATGATCCCGTCCCAACTGGACGGGGCAGCAAAGAAAGAGGTTCCAAAATGCCGTTAGGCACGGATAAGGAGTTCTTTTTCGTTGATGATCCCGTCCCAACTGGACGGGGCAGCAAAGAAAGAGGTTCCAAAACGCCGTTAGGCACGGATAAAAGCGTCTCAGGATGAGAGGCTGAAAGGTAGTGTGACAGGATGTCTCGTATATGGTCCATGATGGATGTGGGCAAGAGGTCTATGATGAATTCTCAGACCTCGCTGCAGACGACCGCACACAATATTGCCAATAAAAACACAGAGGGTTTTTCTAGACAAAGAGTGGAAACAAAGACCAATGTCCCTGTGGGCAAAGGCAAGCTTCGTATTGGTATGGGAGCTAGGCCCGGTGAGGTCACAAGAGTCAATAATCCTTACATAGAAAAACAAATTGAAACTGAAGGCAATAAACTGGGGCATATGGAGGGCCGCGCCTCTATGTTAGGGCGAGTGGAGCAAGTTTATAATGAGCAAGTCAACAAGGGGTTGAATCAATTCATGTCAGAGTTTTTCAACTCGGTGAGGGAGCTGGCCAACAACCCTGAGAGCTTGGCCACCAGAACCATGGTGAAAGAGTCTGCCTACTACTTGGCAAAAGATTTTCAAAGAATGGATCGTCAGCTTAATGAGATTCAAGAGGATGCGGACTTTAGAATTGCTGCTACAGTGGAGGAGATCAACCAGATCACTCGAGAGATTGCCAACCTCAATGAAAAAGTGCAGGCCGTGGAGCTTCAGGGTGTAACGGCTAACGATGAGCGAGATCGAAGGGATCTTTTAGTCAAAAAACTCTCAAAAATGATCAATATCCGTTACGGTGAAAGTGATGAGGGGCAACTCAGTATTACGGCAGGAAATAGTGCCGTATTGGTTTCTGGATTTTCTAGTCGAGACCTATTCACGTCTTCGACGCAAGAGAAGGGGGGGAAACCAGAGGGCGGTTTTGATGTGTTTTATAAAGCGACAAAAGAGGGCACGCCAATTAAAATCACCGAACAGATCAAGAGTGGAGAGGTCGGGGGATTGCTACAGGTCCGAGATGTTGTGGTTGCTGGCCTTAGAGAGAACATTGATATTCTGGCTTACACGCTCTCACGAGAGGTCAATAATGCTCATGCGCAGGGGTTTGATCGCTATAACCGCCAGGGAGTGGCATTTTTTAATCCGTTGGGCAAAGTTAAAGGTGCGGCCGAAAACCTAATGGTGAATAAAACAATTATGGATGATGTGGGACGTATAGTGGCTGGTGGTCAACCAAACTCTCCGGGAGATAATCGCATTGCCAATGTGATTTCTTCTATTCAGTACAAAAAAGTTTTATCGGAGAACAGCTTTACTGTAGATGATTTTTACAACTCTATGGTGGGACAAATTGGGATTGAAACCCAAAGAGCTAACTCTGCATTGGAAACCCAGGTAGATACAGTTAAGCAATTAGAGAATATCAGAGAGAGTGTCAGTGGTGTGAGCCTGGATGAAGAAGCCACAAAAATGATTGAGTTTCAAAAAGCTTTTGATGCATCGGCTCGATTGATAACAACGGCAGATGAAATGATGGATACGGTTTTGAACCTAAAAAGGTTATAAAAATAAATGCGTGTTGCAGATAAAATGAACTTTGATCAGGTCAATCGCAATCTTTCCAAAAATCGGAAAGAAATGGCAGAATTGCAAAATCAAGCAGCTTCTCAAAAGACAGTGAATAAACCATCAGATGATCCTATTGCTTCGGCGAGGGTTCTTGGCGCTCGAGTGGATCTATCTGGTAACTCCCAGTTCAATAAGAGTCTCGGTTATGCAAAATCTTTTTTAGAGTTCACGGATCAATCTCTTGGAGAACTGACAGAAAACTTGATTCGTGCGAAGGAACTAGCAATTTCTCAGGCCAACGATGCCAGTGCCAGTGGGCAGTCTCGGCGAGTGGTGGCTCGCGAGATTCAGCAGATTTACAATCAACTCGTGCAAATTGGAAATCGCAAAATGGGTGATCGATTTATTTTTGGTGGTTTCAAAACCCAGCAAGTGCCGTTCACTATGGAGGGAAAGTATCAGGGGGATGAGGGAGAAATGCAGATTCAAACAGACAAACAGTCGTTTGTTCCCATGAATATGCCTGGCTCCAAGGTTTTTATGGGAGTGGGGCATGGTGCTGACGGAATCACTCAGGCAACGCCTTCTCAGGCATTGACGGTGGAGGAGTTTCAGGAGCAGCAGAAGACGGCAGAAGAGAAAAAGCAGCAAAGGTTACAACAGCAACAAGAAAAACGGCAGAAGGCGACAGAGCTGCGCTCTCCGGCCTCTCAAGGGCCAGCATTTGATGGGGCTTTAGTGGAGTCAAAAGGCCCCATTGAGGCAGAAGAGGTCCAGGGAGAGAACCTGTTCAATATCGTGGAAAAAATGTACGTGTCATTAAATACCAATGATAAAACGGGAATTCAAAATGCTATTGAAGATATGGATAGAGCTATTTCTCAGGTGGTGATGGCGCGGGCTCAGGTTGGCTCTCGTGCCATGGCTCTCGACAATGCAAGAGACACCCTGCAAAAGGCCAAGGTGGACAATCAGGTTTTAATTTCTGAAATGGAAGACGCAGATATTTTTCAAACAGTGAGCGACATGAATAAAACAGAGAGTGCCCTTCAGGCCACTTTACAGACATCGGGAAAGCTCATGCAGCCCTCTTTGTTGGACTTTTTAAGGTAGCAGCAGCCAGTGCCCTGAACCTAACCTTAACTTTTCCTCGATAAAAGCACAAAAATTACATTGAACCCCCCGTCCAGAATGCAACCACTCTTTGAAATATTGAAAAACACTTAAGAAATCAACAGCTCACCTTGACTTCATTAGGGTTCAATAATACCTAATGTTCCGGCTCCAAAGAACCGAGAGCACAATTGTATGGGCGGTTTTTAAATACGCCTTTAACTTTGACCGGGATGTTGAAGGAGAAAAACTCAATGCTGGTTCTCACCCGAAAATTAGGCGAAAGTATTGCCATCGATGATCATATCAAGATCCGGGTTGTCCAAATCAAGGGGAAGCAGGTTCGACTGGGTATCGAAGCACCAAGAGACACCAAAATTCACCGTGAAGAGGTCTATATGGCTATTCAAGATCAAAACGAAGAGTCGGCTACAACCTCCTCAGAGTCGACCAGAGCTGTTGCGAAGCTGCTGAAAAACTAGACGCATGGCGTCCTAACGTTTTTCACCCTGCAACATATTATTTTAACCCCAATTTATGTCTTGTCGTGTCTTACGTTTGTGGGGCATCCTGTAGCGGGTAAGGGGAGGAAAGCGATTTGAGAATCCAAACATCTCGATTCGGGCTCATAGATATTAAAGACACAGATCTGGTGGAGTTTCCTGAGGGAGTCCTAGGCTTTGGTCAGTTGAGAAAATTTATTCTTCTCGATGACCCCAATGATGAGATCTTTGCTTGGTTACAAAGCTGTGAGGAGCCAGGGATTGCATTTCCGGTATTGGAGCCAGAGCTTTTTGATTCTGCTTATAATCCAAACCTGACAAAATCTGACCTTATGGCCCTTGAACTGCAGTCTGATAAGGCCTATCGGATGTTCACTATCATTACAATTCCCAAGGATCCAACACAAATGACCGCCAACATGAAGGCTCCCATTATTGTGAACGTAGAACTCAGGCGAGCTCGCCAATGTGTTCTACAAGATAATCAATTGGCTATTCGTGAGCCCATTTTTTCAAAACTTCAGCAACGTGTGGTTCAGAACCCTCAACTTCCTATCAAATCGCAGGCTTTGGACTGGGGAGTGGCTGTTCGAGTTCCTGAAGCTGCAGACGCAGACGCCAAAGAACCTGACCTGTCCAGGTAATGGGTTCCCTCTGCTTTATGTAAGCCCTATAAGAAGTGGGATTAAAGATCTTCTGACTGTGATGTTATTGGGTCGACAGTGCTTGAGCATGTTCGAGCACAGCGTTTGAGTTGCTTCTTGCTAGAATTCCAACTGGACTCCAGAGAGTCTTTGAGCCAAGGATGGTTGAGAACTTCTGACCACTGAAAATGATCGAGTGAATTGAAGCCCCATCCATATTTGTCAGAAACTTTTTCCTGATAATCGCGGAAAAGTCGGCTTTTCGGTGAGAAAGTATCGCTACTAATAAAGCAGCATGGATAAACCTGTTTTAAAGCGTTGACGTATATCCTTTGAAATTTAGTTTTGTTTAAGCAACGGATGATGATTTGAGGTTGAGGAGATTTTTGCTGGTCCATATTGTGTACCATCGTATCAAAAACTTGTTTATTTTTGTTAACAAGGTGTTTTTGGGTGGGGGGTTCAATATAATACTCCAGATCACCTTTTTTATTTAAGACTCGTTGTTTCTCAGGGCCATCGGGGCTGTAGGCAAATCGAGTTGTTTTTCGAAGGCGAAACTGTGAAAACCCTATTTTTTTAGAAAGGGCTTTAGCTTCTTGAACTTGGTGTTCATTATGCTTGAAAACCAAAAAGTCCCAGCGGGCGACACCTCCAGCCTTAATATAAGCAGAAGCATTTTCAATAATTTTAGAGAATTGAGTTCCGCGGCGATAAAGGGTATTCGTGTCTTCAAGTCCATCGATACTAAAAACACAAAGGTCTGTAGATCGGTAATATCCTTTTTGATCACGTGTTTTCATGATCTTTGCAAGTTCAGCCCACCAGCTTGGAGTTCGAACGCTTCCATTAGAATAAAACTCCACTGTAGCACTTGTTTGAGTTTTTGCTAGTTCAACGATTTCAAGGGCCTGAGCGGCCACTGCGGGATCACCATGAGTTCCACAAAATAGAATATTCTTAAGGTTCTTAAATTGCGGTGAAAATATTTTTTGGGCGTCTTCTTGTGTCCACTCGCTTATTTTTAGGTCCGGAGACTGTCGTCCACCATAAATGTTTCGAGCGCACATCGGGCAGGAGGCATTACATTTGTTGGTAATTTCAACATGAAGCTCTTCTAAGGACTCAAATGATTGGTAAGCCATTAGTACGGAGAGCACCATGTGTTGTCTGTGTTGAAATCCAGAGAGTTTGATATAGGTTTTCTTGAAGTACTGGACATGATATGTTCTCCCTAATATGTGTAGCTATTAAAATACCACAGAACCGCAGACGGATCATACTTCTCATTGCGATTGATCTGGAAGTAGTTTTTTTGATCTGCGCCTTAAACAGGAAAGGAGCTTGATGCATCCAGAAAAAGGGTTCAACTACCTTTATTTTGAGGTGACGAATCGCTGTGTAATGAAGTGTCCAAGGTGTCCCAGAACCTATGAGAAACTATCAAGGGTTGAGGATTTGGATGTGGAGTTATTTAGAAAAATTTGCTCAGATTCGAAGACCAAAAATCTAGAATTTTTGGAGTTCGGTGGTAACTATGGTGACCCTATTTATCATCCAGATTTTATTGGTTTAATTAAGATAGCAAAGGACTTACTCCCCCAAGCTCGCTTGATTGTTCATACAAATGGATCAAAACGAAAGGCTAAATGGTGGGAAGAGTTAATGTCTCATTTAAGCTCTAAAGATATCGTCTTGTTTTCAATTGATGGTCTTTTTCAAGATAATAGTATTTATCGTGTTGGGTCGGATTGGGAGTCTCTCGAAGTGGCGATAGATATCTGTAGTGAAGCATTAACAACAGTCTGGAAAACAATCATTTTTTCATTCAATGAGGCAAGGCTTGATGAAATTCTTGAATTTGCTCGCTCAAAAAAGTTTGACTATTTTCTATTGGTAAAAAGCTCTCTTTTTGGCAGCTTTTGGACCGGTAATAATACAAAAGAAGATCCGTTAAAACCTCGAGGGTCAGGCCTGGTGAATGCTCAACATTCAGCCGAAGTCTCAAGACTGAACCCACGTTGTCGTGACCAATCTTTATTTTACGTCTCTCCCACAGGTATGAGCTATCGGTGCACTTGGCTGCACTCAAATACCGAGCCACAGGGTGACTATCCCACCTGCTTTCGCTCTGAAAGTTTTGAACAAATGATCCATGAAAGTTCACTGAACCTATTTGAAGATCTTCTTAAAACACCAGAAAAGTTTCCTAGCCGCTGTCATAATGTATGTGCAAAAATTGATGACTCAGACAATAAGAGGAGTCGGCACCCTCAGTTAAAACTAGAGTTGAAACGGGACTTGAATTCCTTGCAGAAAGAATTGAGAGAATGGTTGGCATGTCAGTGAGAAAGTATTTCTTCGATGTGTCGCGTATCATGAGAAATTCGAGCTTCTGGAAAAACCCAAGAATGTTTTTTTTCAACATTCTTTGTTGATTGGATAAAATACTATGATCGTCTCATTGACCAATATGTATCCAATAGCTGAAACCTATATAAATTGGAACTTATCTCGTCGTTGTAATTTTGATTGCTCTTACTGTAGCGATGGCCTGCATGACAACATATCGCCCCTCTTATCAGAAACTGAGCTTGAGCGAGCAGCACAGTCTTTGGCTAATGTTCCCGGAAAAACAATATTTTTGTCTTTAACTGGCGGAGAGCCTACGCTTCATAAACCTCTTGAAAGAATGCTGAGAATTCTATCAGAGATTGAAGGAAAAGAGTTTAAGGTCTGTTTAACAACGAATGGATCTCGAACAATAGAGTATTTTTACAGACTCAGGCCTTTTATTAATCATCTTACTTTTTCAGCACATCTCGAATTTTTTGATCAAGAAAGTATTCTCAAGAAAGCTTTTGGTCTTCATAATATTTTTGGTTCAGATTTGGGCATTAATTTGATGCTCCTCCCTGGAAAACTTTATGAAATTAAGATGATTTATGAGCGCTTAAAAGCATCGTCAATAAATGTTAGCGTTAGAAAAGTTCGAAAGAAAAATTCAAAGATATTTTTTGAATATTCAGAGGAGGAAGAGAAGTTTCTCTGTCAAGCTATTGAGGGGGCTAACCTTCGCAAAGATTTGTTAATATCAATTGCTCGAAATAGTAATGAAATGGAAGAGAAAATGGTAACAGCCAATGATATCAATACTCTTGGACTTAATCAATTTCAGGGCATTCAATGCCAAGCCGGAGTTGATTATTTTACAATTGGGTTTCAAGGGGATGTCTTTGCGTGTGAGTCTTTTATGCAGGCCAAAAAAAGCCTTGGAAGTATCTATTCAAAAAAATTTCAGTGGCCATCAAAAGGAAATTTTATACGATGCCCGTTTGAGAGTTGCGTGTGTACTGCGGATATAGCAATTCCGAAGAAAGAGAGTTTGAGGTAATTTGAAGAAGTCTTAAATAAAAAACACCTGATCTTAGATACTTTTTTCGGCTTAGAAGGTGCAACTTAGGGTTTGTATAGAAAGTTATTTATGATGCGCTTATTTAGCCCAGTAATAAAGGTGACGGTCGCAATGTACCAGTATCCAATATCAAGTTGCCACCAGTGTTCTGAAAACTTTGAGCTTTTTGGGGAAAAGTGGTGATTATTATGCCACCCCTCTCCCCAGACAAGATAGCCTAAAATAAATGAATTTTTTGCGTGATTTTTAAGATGATGGGGGGCGCTACCGAACATATGGGAAAATGTAACAACAAATGATCCAGCATTCCAGAGTGTGCAGGCAGGAGCCAACCAGGCATAGATAATGGCCCTTTGATCAAGGAGGAAAACAACAAGTGCCCAGGCGATATTAATTGTCAAATAGTGGCGGTGTTGAAAGTTATAAAAATGGTTGCGTATAAGGTCAGGAACATAGCGCACATCTACTTTCTCAAACATGGAAAGCCACTGACAATAGAAAAACCCCTTAAAGTGGGGAGAGTGAGGATCCTCTTTATTATCTGTGAATCGGTGATGCTTTCTGTGAATAGCGACCCAACTAATCGCACTACCGGTAAGTCCTATAGTGGCACAAAGAACCCCTAAATACTCAATGGTCTTAGGGGCTTTCCATGATCTATGGGAAAGTAGTCTGTGGTAAGTGGCTGTCATACCAATGCAGCCGTTAAAAAAATACACAATGACTACTACAAGCCATTCTCTGGGAGATCCAGTGATAATCAGCCATAAAAACCCAATATGTGCGATAGATTGAAATGCCAATAGTGACCAAGGGTTCAGCATATCGTATCTTAATGTACTCAATCAGAGTTCTTCAAGCCAATTTTAAAGAGAGAGGTAGAGAGTGATGACAAGCTCACCAGCTAAGCATGGCTATGCAAGGTTGTGAAACCTTTTAAAGCTTACTAAAGCTCGGTTTGCCATTGGTGAAAGTTGAGCTCGTTTCTCAAGACTAGAAATGGCATGTTGTTGTAGTACTGATTGTATTTTTGAAGAGAGTGGAGCTACAGTGACTTGGCTGTTTTGACTTAGTTGGTGGACTGCTTTTTGTTCCATTGCATTTAGCATGCGAGTTAATTGCTTTCCTGATTCAATAATAGCCTTTTGAACTTTGTGTTGGCCCGATGTATTTAACTTATTCCAGGTAGTGCGGCTCATAATTACAAAATATAACGAAAAAGGTTTTGGCCACTGGGAAGGATAGTAAAAGCGATAATTTTTGGCAAACCCTAAAAGGTTATCAAAGTAGGGGCTGAGCCCTTCAGCAACAGTGATTTCTTGTGCGGAAGAGGGGTGAAGACGCCTATCCACGTACGGGGTGTTTTGCCATTGGAGAGTGGGTGTTGAGTTTACTGCGTAAGTGGATGAGCCACCGGCTTTCAGTGTCCCATTTTTGAGGTCATGAAGTGAATTGATAGAATAATTTGACCAGATTCCAGTCTCAGAACTACTTCCATATAAAAAGCCTTTGACTCCCTTTTCTAGCGTGAAATCCTCCCAAACCTCTTGAGCTTCACGAGAATTTATCCATGCCTCATGGCTTTGTTTAGATACTCCATAGGGGTTACTGCTAAACAAATCGATTACGGGAGAGTTTGGTGCAATAAAGTCTGGAGAGGATATGAACAGGCCTCGCTCGCTTTTTGCTACAGTTGTAGGAATATCTCTTATCATTTCTTCGTAAAGACTTCTGACAGGAACTTGAGAGTCGCTCATCACAGAAGACTTCAAAGAACGGCTCAGAGGTTCACTGAAAACTTTGCCAATTTGGGATGCATCCGGAAATGGGTGGACTACTGACAGCCTTGAAGCACAGAAAGAAGGGGTATTTACTAGGCAGCGTAAACCAGCTGGGAGAGGGCAAAGCGCTCCCAATTTTGTCAAAAAAAGCCTACGATTGATAGCCATTACACCATTTGATAGCATAGGTCGTTGTTTTGTCAATAAAGATCAAAAAAAAGCCTGTGGGTAGCGATGAATAATTCAAAATGAGACAAATATTACTGAGCTAGAGTTAAGCATATGTACTAACTGAAGTATTACTGAAGTTTATAAAGGGTCTGAAGCTTTGAAAAAAAAATATTTTAAATTTACCGAGGGGCGCCAAAGGTCTGGCTATGAAAGAATGAAGATTTTCTCTCTTGGTCGGCCTCTATACGTTGATTGTTATTTGACTCGTGTAAAGGCCGGAGCTGCAATTCGTCGCCACAAAGATCCTATGCGTGGCAAATGGAAAGGAAAGAAACACTATCGGCTAAACTTTGTTAAGCCGGCAAAGAAAGGTGGGATTTTCTCATCTGAGGCCACAATTTTTCTTTGGAATGGTCCAGTTTTCATTTGCTTTTTTCGGCCAGATATTTGTTGGCATGAGGTTTCTCAGGTCGAAGAAGGTGCTCGGTATGCGCTTTCATTTGGTTGGGCAAGATGATATCAACAGACTTGGGATTGGCTAAAATAGTGACGTTCTATCTAAGGGAACTATTAACGTCTTCATATTTAGATCAACTAAAAAAACTTTTGGAAGAGATTTCTAAAGGAAAAACAGATGATAAACCTGAAATGAGAGGAAATTACTCAGAGGATCGGTTTGCATTGTCCCATCAGGAGGCAGTTTCTTTAATACTCATTGATAATAAGATTCATGGATTCTCTACGCTTTATAACAATCCATTATATTACGGTAAAAATAATTACCGATGCCTGAACCGCTTGTATTTGACCAATACTCTGAGATCTCATTTTTCCATAAAAGGACGAGGTGATGTTTTATCTCCAGCTATGGCTATTCAACAATTATCGATGGTAAGAAAGAAAGAGCCATATTTTTTATTTGTATCAAGGCAAGCACCAAAATCACGTTGGTCAAAGCAGTTTTCAATAAATTTGACAAAGGCGACAGGTTTGAGTTGGCATGAAGATGGGAATCTCTACCCGGTATGTTGCAGATCGGCCAGTGCCTGTTGGCATCATATTATTTACCATAGGGTTTGCAGTGATGATGATCACCCCTTTTATGGTAAAGGGATGTCTCTTCAGGATTATAACCAAAGGAAATTTTGAAAAAGTCGGCCTACCATTGAGGGGAGAGGCCCATGAAAAGAATCCAGGCTGGTGACATTTTTTGCGCTAAAAGGCTTATGAGTGCTCTTAAAAACCACCCGATCTTCGTCTCATAAAGATAAAAAATAAATAAAAACAGTGAGTTAACAATTCATCGGGAGGGGTGCCATATTTCTAATGCCAGCATAATAGTGGTATTTAAATTGCTTTGATAGACCATCAAGCAAATGTTTTATCAAAGAATTATTTAATAGAGGGTAGAGCCTTATGAAAGTTCAGTATTTCAAGAGCTTTATATCAGCAATTAGTTCACATTTTTTATTGGTTATATTGTTGATGTTAACTTCAATATCTGCATTTGGTAGTGAAGGCCAGATTGTACATACCTTGATTGAAGGTCAGCCAGTTCCAAAAAAGTTTTCTAACCTTATTCAACAAATCAAAAATGACTTATCAATTATATTTTTTCCAGCAAATGTTGAAATTAGTCAGGATGCTTTTGATGGTAGATCTTTGGATCAAGACTTTGATTCAGTTCTTTGGCCTCGAAGAGTCGTTGGTTTTAAGGTTGGAGATCGTCAGACCTTTTCAAAGTCAGATTACATTCCAGTTTTTTTGGGGTATGCACCACTCAAGGGACGTTTAGAAATAATTTCCTCAAGTACTTCGGATCTTGGAGGGTATGAGTTTCGATTGGTAGATCACTTTATGCCAGATTCTGTGGGAACTAAAATGAGCCTTTCGAAAAAACAAAATAATATTTGCATGGCTTGTCACCAATCAGGTGCAGGTATTTTTCCTAAGGCTCCATGGAATGAAGCTGAGGGCACCAACCATAACTTTATATTTCATTCTCAAGAAAAAATTTACGATCAAGTGGCAGCTTCTCCGGATACTGGAACCGTGGCATTTAAGATTGAAAATCGATACGAAAAGCAACAGACTGAGAATCCTGAATTATCTGATTTTGCAGATGATGGAAGGACTGTTTTCACGCATCCTTTAACTTTGGATGTTTGGGTTAGAAACTCAAATTATGGTGCACAAGTAAAGCGTATAATTGGAGGTTTGTGCAATTCTGATATTTCTTGTTTGAAGCAAGTCTTGCACTTTATGGTATTCAAAAAGCTTGGAGTTAAGTCTGATGCTGCAGGAATCATAGAAAAAAAGTTAATTGATTATTTTAATGAGCAGCAAAGGCTAGACAAGGCTCCTTTCTCCTACCCATCATCTGTTATTCCTGATCGAACTTTGAATGTTGGTACAGATGGGCATGTTCCTTTCTATTTGGAAAAAGATGAGAGGGTAAATGATGAGTTAAAGGAGACTATTTATGATGAAAGTCAATCGGCAACCGGATTGTTTCTATTTGGGGGTAATCATATTAATTTAAAAGGTTACAGGTCAGATGTTTTTGGTGAATCTAGTCTGATTTTTAGGGCAGCTGATCATCCTGGAAACCCCCTCAAGGCAAGACCATTGGTGAGTGGAATAAAAACGGTTACAGACTATATGAAACAGATTTTTGATAATACACTTCCTTATGTCTTTGGAATTGCAGAAGAACAAATACAATATTTTTTGAAATCTGAAGATTTTTGGAAGATTGAAGAGAATATATTGAGAAATCCATCATTAGATTTGTTACTAAAAACACCTGGTTTTACAGGTTCTGAAATTCTTCAGTTAATCTCGAGAGAAACTTCTAGTGAGTTAAAGGTAGAGTTGTGGGCTCAAAAAGTTCGTCATATGCAAAATAAATCAAGATCGAGAAAAGATAGTAAGGCTCAAGTAACAGTTTCTAGTGAAGCTGTGTTTTTAGATCAATTTAGAGGTCTGTCAAGAGAAAGGAAGGTAAAAAAATATGCTGAATTCTTTTGCTCCGCCTGTCATTCAGACGCATCAATAGCTCAATTACCACTTAATAATCCTAAAGCACTATCAAATTACAGGAGTTTGTTGTGGGCAACTCCAGATGAAAGAATCTCTTCAGGTGAAATGCCCCCTGAATCTTTTAGGAAAAATCTAGCAGAGGTTTTTTTTAACGGTGAAGAAGAGGACTTGGAACAGTATTTGGCAGAGTTCTCTGAAATGATTAAATCTTTTAGAGACGTCGATGACAGGTAGAGAAATTTATTTATTTAAGTGCATATGGAACGTTTTAATTGCCAGGTAGTTGCCCCCAGTGGTTTTTTTAGCAGCCTCTAAATATTGATGATAATGAGAGTTGTCTGTAGTAGCTAATAAAAATGCTTTACCCAAAGAGAGCAAAAATTTCATATATGGCTGTTGATCTACTGATTGCTTTAACAGGGTGAGGTTTTTTTTAGCTTCATAAAATTTACCAAGTTTACAGTTTGCTATTAGTTTATAGTAAATGATCCATGCAAATACCGCACTATACACTCCGATCTGTAGTTTTACTTCTGTTTGATATTTGGAGAGAAGCTTAAGAGCCTTATGGTACTCTTTGTCTAAGATTAATAGAGCTCCTTTTGAAGGGGCATAATAAAATTCATACCAAGATCTATTTTTTTGTTTTCTTAGGGTATCAGTAAACTTTTCAAGGTGAGGATAAGCTTCTTTGGTAAGGCCTCGAGAGTAGTACAGGTTGGCATAAGCTAAGTGTACATAAGGTAAAGTTTGAAATTGTCCCTTGGCGGCTAGTGAGAGAGCTTTGTCAAGGTTTTCTAGTCCCCTTTGCCAGTTATAATCTTCACGTGTTTTTCTAATATAGTAATAACTTAGAATTTCTGCATCATTTTGACCGAGAGAGTACAAAATTTTATTTAGTTTTTTGCAATGTATAGCTTCTCCTGTTTTTGCCCACATGCCACAAAGGCATGTGATTATGGGTACTACTCTTCGGGGGGGCAATCGATTTAAAATTGTTGAGTCTTGCAGAATATTAATTTTTTCGAGAAGATCACACCTTGAAAAATGTGGTAACACCCTTGCTACGTGATATATTGCATCGGCAAGCAAGTCGTCGGGAAGTTCAGAGTGACCATTGACAATATTGTCGACAATATCAGATGCAATAATTAAAGCAGTTTCTCTGGGGAATGGCCTTAAAACGTCAGATTTATTTTGAGTTAAGTACTTGAGTTGTAGTGTATTGCTTTTAATTTGATCTTTTGATGAAAGTTCGGGAGTATCTTTTATTTTTAATGGGCTCGCTAGAAATTTGAAGTTAAAAACTTTTTCGGAAGGCAGTATCACTGCGCTCAAAAAAAATAATACAATTAATCCAATCCAAAATAGGCGTTCAAACGACACTCAAACCTTCTTTATCCAACGACCAATCGGACTTTAATTGTTTTATTTCTCTAGTTGAGGATCCAAATATAAGTCTGTCAAAATAATAGTGAAGAAGTAACATTACTGTGGCAATAATATTTATTGTGGCTCTCAATGTATCCGAAGGGGGTACAATAGTATATCGTTTCAGTACTGAATTAGCGATAAGGGTAAATAAAAAAGTAAAAATTAGCAACCTCGCGATAGCCTGAGGCCCCCTTCCCTTTTTTATTTTTACTCGAATGTGAGGTTCAACTCTTGAGCAAATCAGGAGATATTCCGTCCCATGTATAATTCCTAAGGCAAGCATTGCGTAGTTAGATGTTACTCCCAAAGGGAGTAAAAGAATTCTAGACCAGAATACGCTTTTCAATGTTAGGTAGCGAAGGTTTTTTTTATACAAAAATAAGAGTTTTAAAAAAATTATAGCAAAAATCAAATTACAAACGATAGACAGTTCAAGAACTGGTAGACCTAAGTGTGTAAATCTAAAAATTAGCAAATATATAAATGTAACGGCCATGAATACTTGAATCAAAAATAATTCAGTTTTTCTTTTTGGTAGATATTCTCCATGACTAGAGTTCTTACACTGAAGTTTGAAGTTGTAGAGTTGAGACATTCCAAAGAACTGCATGCCAACATGAAATAGGGCTGCGAATAAAAAAATGTATTTGGCAAAAACACTTAAAGGACCAAGGAAAAATATTTCTATCCATTTTAAAAAAACAACCATTGCTACCAGCAGTAGGATTCGATTCTTTACTTTACTAGAGTGAAGTAATTTGTTGTAGACGGGCACATGAATTACCAAATAGTATGTAAATAAAATATGCAGACTATTTAAAAATGTGATTGCTACAATCAACCTTAAATCATCAATCTCCATGGTATTTAAAGATGAGAAACCAAGGAGTTCCATAATTGCTATTACAATAAACAGCAAGGGCATACCTAAGTAAATACCTTCGAATGGAGGCTTGTAAAATCTGTGATTTTCCCAAATTCTTAAAGTGCTCATGTTTGATCTTTGAACATATCTCAGGTGAGCCTTCCAAAGCTACTATTCCTCACCTGGTTGCTTCTGACCTAGCCTGGAGTGATACGAAGAGCCTAGTATAAAGGTATAAAAAGGACCTTTTATGATGCGGCGGGCCTTATCTTCCTGAAGATGTGTATTTGACATCGTTGATTTTTCAATTTGATTCATATGCTATAGTATCTTACGAACGACAGAAGACCGGGGAGGAGTTATTGTCAAAGATTCAGTTTTCCAGGGAAAAGGTCCCTCTTTTTAGAGTTTTACCAGAGTTAAAGTGCAATATTAAACAGTTACAAAGCTATATTCATGATATGGGGCTCAACGATTATGAAAGGTACAAGGATTTAGATTTCGGAGGAGAGTATACTCATCTGTGCAACCAATATAATCAAACCCATAGGAAATTTGTAACTCAGGAAGAGCTTCAAAAGCCTCGATGTCACTATAATGGAAAAAAATATCGTCAACTTGCACTTACTTCGTTTGACACTAAGCAGTTTCCTCAGGTGAGCCTAATAGATCCAATTCCAAACCTGCGTCACGCTATTCGTTTTGCCTCCAATGTGAACTCACCCAACTACCTTCCTCAACTTGATGAAAGAAATTATTGCGTACCCAACGGGTTCGCGAAGGGAATTATTGGGGAAATACTTGCTTCATTCAAAGCGAAATACACTAGGTCACGGCTTGCAGTTCTTCAGCCGGGATTTGAGGGGCAACCACATATTGATTATAATACAAGCTACTCTATCAGGGTTCATATTCCTATTTTTACAAATCCGGAAGCTCTTTTTATTTACGATAAAGACGGTAAGATAATAGAGCAGCATATGCCAGCCGATGGTCGTTTTTGGGCTGTAAACACTGGGTATACTCATTATGTTGTCAATAGAGGAAGCACTCCGCGCCTTCATTTGGTAGTTAATTTGGAGTCTCAGGAGGACTTATGGACACCTTCAGAAATCAAAAACTTGGTGAAATAAGAAGTTGGCAGTGAGCACAAAAGTAGAAATTCAGAAAAAAATAAAAGTAATAATCAGTGATCTTTCTCAAGATGTTGGTCAGATATATATTCCATATATTCATGGAGCACTGAAAAGTTATTGTGAAGAAATCTCTGTTCTCAAGCAGGCAGTTGAATGGTCTCGGCCTATTTACGATTGTCGTGATTATAAGAAGCTTTTAGACTCAATCGAGAGACCGGATATTCTGGGAATCAGCTGTTATGTGTGGAATATCCAAAGCCAGATTTGGTTGGCGGAGCAGGTGAAGTTGGCATTTCCGAACTGCCTCATAGTTGCTGGTGGCCCATCCGTGCCTGATATGTCAGAAGTTTTTTTGAGAGAAAATCCATTTATCGATATAGCTGTGCATGGAGAGGGGGAGGTGACCTTTTCTCAAATACTACTTTATGAGCTGGGGCAGTGCCCTGATCTGGAGAGCATTTGTGGCCTATCATTTATAGATAGGTATCAACAATATATCAAGACCCCTAAAAGGAGCCGTTTAAAGTCACTTAAGCATTTGAGAAATGCTTATGACTTTCCGGAACTCATTGAAGTTATCCATGAAGTAAAAAAGAATGGATATAGCACGGGGGCTATTCTGGAAACTAACAGAGGTTGTCCATTTGGGTGTGTTTTTTGTGATTGGGGAAGTGCAACTAATTCGAAAATAAAAACTTTTTCCAGAAGTAAAGTTTTTTCAGAAATTGACTTTTTTTCTGACCTTAAAATAGATCATGTTTTTTGTGCAGATGCAAACTTTGGTATTTTTCAGGATGACTTGGAAACTGCAGATTACTTGGTAGAAAAAAAAGCTGCTACCGGACACCCAAGGTTATTTACGTTCAATGCTGCCAAAAAGTCTACAACTCGTATTTTTGAGATCAGTCAAAAGCTATCACAAGAAAACATGAGTTTAATTGGGACAACATTTTCACCACAATCTCTTAGTGAGGTAGCTCTGGAGATTGCTGGCAGGAAAAATATACCAGCACAGCTTTTTGCTGATGGAATTTCAGCCCATAATGACTTTGGGTTACCCATTTATTCAGAAGTTCTTGTCGGACTCCCTGGAGAGACTAGAGAATCATTTCAGCGAGGCATAACAGAACTTTTGGACTTGGGAGTTCACAATAATATTCGTGTTTATCCATTGATTTTACTGCCCAATGCCCCAATGAGTTCCCCCGAGTATTTGTTGAAGCATAAAATAAAAACTATAAAGGCGAAAGTTTGGTTGGAGCATTGCCCTCCAGTGCCAGAGCGAGAAGAGCTTGTGGATCTGGTTATTTATAACTCTACAATGAACCCTAATGACTGGGTTTTTCAGATGTCTTTTGGCACTATGGTGCAGGCATTTCATTGCGCGGGGTGGACGAATTATTTATCAGAGTATCTTTCTCAATCAAAACAGGTTGGTTATTTTGATTTTTACACCCGGCTCAGTAAGCATTTGGAACAAGATTTAGGGCCTATGGGAGATTTCTATCGGGAAATAGTGAGTATTTACAAAGGAATTATAGACTCTCCACCTCAAAATTATTTTGGGTGGTCTAGCTACAGCGTGAATTTTAATGGAAAAATAGAGAAGCTTAAGTCATTTCCGTATGTTCGATTGTGGATGAAGATGATATTGAATCAAAAATTGATCTTTAAAGAGTTGAAAGAGTTTTTAAGAACTCTTGATTTGAGCCAGACAAGTTTAGCCAGTAAAATCTTGGATTTTCAAAAAGAAACTCTTTACAGCCCAGAAGTGCCAATTGACGATGAAAAATTATTTGTATCTTCGTATGATTTTGTGAGCTTTTTTACAAAAAAGTCTAAAATTATTGAGGAGGGAACGTTTAGGATTAGGTTGAAGCCTCGCTCTAGGAACAACCTAGAGAAAGTTTTTAACTCCACTTATTCTGCCAAGAACTTTTTAACTGCAGCCACAGGTGGTGGAAATGTAGTGGCTCGTCAATTTTCCTACGACATTAGTAATTCGCAGATTGAGAGCCTTTGATGTCGACTCAAATTAGTGAATTGGTAAGAAGTCATGATAACATAAGAAGCTTGATGAAGTTTTGGTCCCCCCCTCAGGTAATTGATAATTTTTTTAATGAATTTGAAATGGATCAATTAAAGGATTATTTTTGTCATGATAAAAATATTAAATGTTTTAAAGGAGTCGGCACAGACCCGAATACTTCAACGTTTTTTACTCTTGAAACACTACCTATTTTTTTTGTTGAGAGACTTAAGAAACTACTACCTAATTTTAGACTAAGAAAATCTTTTTTATCCTCACCGATTCACTTAACCGGTATTCACGCCGACTCTTGTCGAGATAGTCAATCATATCCTCTTAAGAATATTTTATTTACTCTAGAGAGTGGAGGATCAAGGGAGTTTTTAATAACTTTTAAAATTTACAGTTTATTTTCAGTATCGGTTAATCGTTTAGATTCTCTTCCTCAGGAAAAAGAACTTTATGAAAGGAGTAACTACTGCTTGTGTTCGCCAGAAGAGCTTATCCAGAGCAGAAATGCTTTTTGTCGTATTCCACTACGCAGTAATTTGATGCGACCTATTTATGTAGAGGATATCACGCGGCATATCAGTGATCAGGTTATGGGTAAGTTCGAGGTAGAAGATATTATTGAGTTAAAGTCTAACAGGTTTATTATTTTTGACTCTTGCCAATTACACTGTACAGGGCGCTTGGGTCCGAACCTTCAAGAGAATCAAAATAAAAGACTGATTGTATTTACTGAAGCAGGAGCATCTGGGTGAGTCTTTTAGGGCAGTCCAAGTTTCAAATTCACAAGGGAACTTTATTAATTACTCTTCCTCAACAACTTTTAGGGATTGGGGGGAGTAGCTATTTAGTGTTCTGTGAAAATATTAATGTCATGTTATGGCTAATGGCTTCGTATATTTCTTGGGTTCTGATCGGCGTTGTTGGAGTAGGAACATTCTATCATAAATATTGGGCTCACAAATCATTTAATACTTATTGGTTTATAGAGCTTATTGGGACTTTTCTAGGGATCTTGGCTGGGTTAGGAGCGCCGTTTTTTTGGGTCGCAGTGCACATGGATCACCATCACAGGTATGCTGATAGGAACTCTCTTGACTTACATAGCCCGACGAAAGGTTTTTTTAATGCCTACTGTGGCTGGCAGTTCAAAGCATTCAACTTAAAGTCGAAGACCGCAAAACGGCTTTTAAGGTGTGGGAACTTCAGACTTTTTTCCAAGTACTATTACCAAATATATTGGACTGTGGTACTCTTACTTTTTCTTATTCACCCATATGCACCAATATTTTTAATTTTCTTACCTGGAGCTATCCACTTTCATGTAGAAGGGTTGGTTGCATCATTTTGTCATACGAAGAGGTGGGGCTATAGAAATTATGAAACGGATGATGAAAGTGTCAATATTTTATTATTGGGGTGGCTGACATGGGGAGCTGCTTTTCACAATAACCATCATGGAGCCCCAAGAAAATGCCATAATAGACTAGAGCCTTACGAAATAGATCTTAGTGAAATTGTTTTGTTTTTGATTCCAAAATGTCGTGACTCTTGGTCTGAAAAACTCAAGATAAAAAGTTAGAATTTATTTGAGAAGCCTTAATGATTGTTTGAAAAAAGCATCTTCAAAAAGTTTTAGATCGGGGGATTCGGGCCATTGTTTAGACTTTGAGTATTTCTTGAGTTTTTCTAGATAAGACTTGTAGGAAGAATACTTTGTTTTTGCAAGGAGTTGTTCTGCTTCTAGAAGAGCTGTGCTTGTACTTGGAGCATTCGAAAGGATTTTAAACTTTAGCTCTTCCAATGCGTAAAGCAGCTGAAAGTATTTTGATTGTTCCACCTGTTCAGACGCCTTTTTTAGCTGTGAAAGCTTTTCTTTATAATCTTCGAAGTTATTAATGCTGCTAAGATTTAACTCCAAGTGTCTGGTATAAAAGAGTCTGTTCAGGTTTCCATCAGCGTTGATTTGTTGAGTTACGCACTCTTTCGCTTTTTTATAATTTCCTTCAAGAAGGTAAAGTTTCGCCACTGCCGCAGCAATCATGCCCTTAAAAGGCTTTTCAGCATTGAGCCTTGAGCAGTAAGGCTTATAGGGTTTCAGGGATTGCAGTATTTTTTTTGCACTACTGACGTTGGCCGTCTGAACATGGTGGAGTAGCAAAAATGCTTTTGCGACGGTTTTATCTTGCTGGGGAATTTTTTTAAAGTATTGCAGACATTGATACCACTTTCCTAAGAGTGTTGTGGCACTGCAGTAGCGGTACCAGGAGTAGGGGCTGATTTTTAAAAGTGAGCTGCTGTGTTTTTGAAAAAAATCAGAGTAGACTTCAAATTGATTATTGTGCATGAGCGAATCAGCCAGTGCAATAATAAGTTTAGGCTTATCAGTAGAGACACCTATTTGGGTGGCGATAAGCAAAGCGTCTTCATAGGAGATTTGTTCTCCCAAAGAAAACAAAAATCGTGAAAAAGAGGCCTCATCGATTTGACTCAACCGATTGTAGACTTTGTCTTGGCTGATATAAATTTGAGAAATCTTGAGGATTTTTTTGGAGTAAACAGAAGGGCTCAAAGGCTTTAGTTTTTTTAAGTGTCCCAGCGCTCGGTGAAGCCTCACGGGTACTGATGTTAAGTGAATATCAATTTTTCTAGAGAGGGCCTCAATTTCTTTTATATGTTGGGGCTCCGGCCTTTCTGATGCAAGGGACTCGTGGCCAGCAATGAGGACGGCGGAGAGCAGTAGCAGCAAACATAAAGAGGGTTTATAAGTTCGGACCATAGTCTATAAAGTATGGATAAGGGCAAACGGCTGTCAATTTCTATACCCGACTTTCAGACAATGGTCCTAATTTGTTGTTTCAGTTTAAGTCGGTGACACTTGATGCCGAATATTCTCATAGGCCACGGAAGGCAAGAAACAAGCGACCACGGAAAGGTTGAAATCCCAAGGAGGGAGTCGCATGAAACTTGCCAGGAAATGGGCTGTATGTTTTCGATGGGTGTCAGTTCTGATTCTCATGCTTTTTGTATCTGAGGGTTTCTCTCAGGATCTCACAATTTTTGATTCTAGGCGTCCCGTCAGTCTGACTTCAAAGCACAGTACTTATCGTGACTTTTATATCAATGGAGGCGTTGAGCATGGTGTTAAAAGAGGTATGATTTTGACAGTCACTCGGCGCCTGACTCTTTATGACACTTATAGAGCCAACTCACCCAAAGAAATTATGGTAGAAGTTGGCAGGGTAAAGATCATTCATGCTCAAAAGGGCTTAAGTGTGGCTCGTCATTTTGGAAGTTTCTCACGTGCTAACAAAGCGGTGTTGGAGAATGACTTTATTATGGTGGGGGATAAGGTTGACATGTCTTCAGCATTAATGGAGTCGCAGTTAAAGAAAAAATCAACGGCTCGAAAGTCTTCACAAAAGGATATGCAAAAGAAAGCAATGGCTTCATCTTCTGTAGATTTTAGTAAAGCAGGTATCCAAAAATCTGAAAATAAAGCGACGCTCAAGCCAGTTCCTATGAAGTCACTACAGTAGTTTTTAAGACAGTTTTTGCAGCGGCTCAAATAAGCACTATGGAAAACTCAGGTTCTTTTTATAAAATAGTTTTAAAGCAGGTGCCTCGTGATCAAGAGGACATTATCACGGGCTTGTGCTTCGATTGTGGAGCCTCTGGAATCAGTGAAAATTTGAAATTTCATCAAGACTCTCTGAATTATGAACCCCAGACGATTGAAACCCCTTTTGTGGAGCTGGTGGTTTATTTTGAGTCAGCCCCAGGAAAAGATTTATTAAGTCAACTTCAACGGCGATGGTCAGAGGTTGAAGTGACTGTTTTAGAAGAGACCCAAAAAGATTGGAACGAGGAGTGGAAGAAGGGCTTTGAGGAGTTTGAACTTGTTGACAGAATTTGGGTGGTGCCGTCCTGGAGGAAGGCTCCTTCTGGCGTTGACAGGATATTATCCATCGATCCGGGAATGGCTTTTGGAACCGGTACTCATGAAACCACACGCCTAGCGAGTCAGGCTCTATTTGAAATATCCAAGTCTTGGGAACGTGGCAAGGGGCCATCTGTTTTGGATGTGGGAACGGGGACTGGAATACTTGCTTTACTCGCTCTTGAGCTAGGGGCCGCATCTGTGACAGCGACAGAGCTAGACCCTGTGGCTCGAGATGTGGCCCGCGAAAATATTAGAAATAATGGGGCGCAGGGGCGAGTGCATATTCTCGATGATCAGGTGACATCTATTGCGGAAAAATTTCCACTTGTTATGGCCAATATTATCGATGGAATTCTGGTGAACATTCAGGAACCATTAAAAAACTGTCTAACCCCCAGGGGTTTGTTATTAGTGACTGGAATACTTGCAGAAAGAGAGAATTGGTTTCAAAACAATTTTAAGTTGCCCTCCAGGTATCAGTGGCAAAAGCGCTGGCAGTTGAATGAATGGGTAGCGCTTATTGGAGCGCCCCAATGAGGCGGTTCTGGATTGATGAAATCATTGGAGAAGATCAGGTTGAATGGGTTTTAGAAGGAGATGTGCTCCATCATGTTAGAGATGTCTGTCGGATGGCTCCAGGGGCAAGGTTCGAGATTTTAACGGAAAATAGAAAGGCCTGGTTTGTTGAGCTGAAGGAGGTAGGAAAGAGGCGAGGGGTGGTTCGGGTTTTAGAGCAAAGAGCGCTTCCTGAAATTCCTGGCCCACGGCTGCACCTGATGCTTTCTATTCCTAAGTTTGTCACTTTTGAAAATGTGGTGGAAAAGTCTGTGGAGTTGGGAGTTTATTCCATTCAGCCTTTTTTTTCAGACTTTAGTTTTGTCAGAACCAATGAAAAAATATCTCTGTCCCGGCTTCAGCGTTGGAAGAAAATTGTTAAATCAGCCACCCAGCAGTCCGGAAGAGGCGAGTTAATGCCCGTAGAGACTCCGTTGCCACTTCGAGAAGTTCTAAAAAAAACAAATGACAATAAGAATGATTGGAAGGGTCTATTTGCCTACGAGGGAGATTCTCACCAGAGCCTTCGCGAAGAGTTGAAGGCGTGGGAGTTATCAAAAAAATCCGTGACGGATGTAGCTCTGTTTATTGGTAGCGAGGGTGGTTTTTCTAATGGGGAGGTTGAGTTGTTTCAGCAGCAGGGGCTAGCCCCTGTTACGCTGGGAGAACAAATACTGCGAGTCGAAACAGCCTGTGTCGCCTTGGTCTCAATTATCAAACACAGTCTTGGCGGCTTTGGTTAGCCGGGTTGTAGATGCCATCGGTAGCTTATAACCCTATTAAATAATTGAGTAAAAATCAATAGCTGGGGTCTAACTAATAGCAGCATTCTCAAAGAGTTCGAATTGATTTTTTCGATATGAGGAACCGAATCAGTGATGAGAGGGGTCTTATCTTCAGAGGGAGGAGAGCCCCCCTTTGCCATTGAAAACGGCTTGCGTGGCCTCCTTCCACATCATAAAGTGTCTTCTGAGCGTTTGGGGTTGAGGTATTAGGCCGGATGAGGGGGAATCATGGATCCATTTGAAGAGTTCGAGTTCAAGCCACTGACGAAGGGTCTTGGCTTTCATAAGAAGTCCTCAGAGTTAAAGCGTCAAATGCTGGAGGGTGTCGCCTCTTCGGCTCCAAAAACCTCTTATGATCTTCCAGAAGCAACTCCTGCAATGCTGGAGAATGAGCCGGACCTGGTGGCGGCAGAGCCCCGACAACCTCAATCACAAAAAGAGGCTTATGCAGATCTTTTAAAAGCTTTGGAAAAACCTATGTCATTTGAAACCTCATCGAATCCAACGGAGGGATTAGAAATGACAGAGCCCCTTCCGCGAGAGGAGTCTATGACGGCCTCGACGGCTGAGGGGCATCTTCCTGACATGAATATGCCGGGGGTGGTAGAGAGCCTAAAAAAGTCTGGTTTTGAGGAAAAAAAAGCAGAGCTGTTTGGAAAATCAATCTCTCGGGGAGCTTCCAACTCTCCCAAGATCAAGGTTCTTGAGCCAGCGAGCGTTGGTGTGGCTGCAGGCATTCTGGACAGTATTTTTGTTGTGGCATTGTCATTGATTTTTTTGGTGTCATTGGTTCTCGTAACAGGAGTTCATTTGTCTTCAGTGGTTTTCAATACTCAAACAGATGTCACTACTCAGATCAGCATGGGAGTTTTGTTTGTGGCAGTCATGCAGATGTACGTGGTTGTTGCCCGCAGTTTTTTTGGGCGCACTCTTGGTGAGTGGACATTCGATATGCAACTGGGTGACGACAATCAACATAAAACCAGTGCCTACCCTCTGAGAGTGTTACTTAGAAGCGTTGTAACCATTGTAACGGGAGTTTTGCTGCTGCCATTGCTTTCGTTTCTTTTTAGCAAAGATCTCGCTGGTTTTGTGAGTGGTCTACAACTGTACCGTCAGAAGAGCTAAACCTTTGGGCCAAATTGTCACAGCCTCTTTTTTTGAAGGGGAATTTGCTGCACACAGAAACAACAAAGCCGTAGTGTTTACTAATGGCTGTTTTGATATTCTTCATGTTGGCCATATCAGATACCTAAAAGACGCCAAAAGCCTTGGAGGTCTGCTTGTTGTCGGCCTGAATTCTGATGCCAGCGTCCGGCGACTGAAGGGGGAGGAGCGCCCTGTTCAAGAGGAAGGGGATCGTGCAGAAGTGTTAGCGGCACTCAATATGGTGGACTATGTCTGTTTATTTGACGAAGACACGCCACTGGAACTCATCAAAAAAGTACATCCTGATAAACTGGTTAAAGGCGGGGACTGGACTCCAGACAAAATCGTGGGCTCTGATTTTGTACTTCAGAACGGTGGAGAGGTTGTCTCTTTGCCCTTTCATAAAGGACGAAGTACCACCAATATTGTTAACAAAATCATTGGTCTTGGCTGAGATCTTGCAGCTCTCCTGAAGTTTTTAGAGGAGAGATATATATAATGGACTTGAGACAGATATTACATCGGCTGGCAGTGTAAAGCGTCTCATAAAGGTACGAATTCATCCAAAATCTGAGAGGTGGTTTGAAAATTTAAACTGGATCAGTATACAAAAGATATATTTTTTGATATATTTATAAATATACTTTTTGGAGGTTCCCCATGGGAGTACCTATCACTATTAAAGAAGAAGATGATGAGAAGCTTCTTCGGCTTAAAGAGCAAACAAAGTCTAAGTCCAAAGTGGATGTGATTAGAAAAGCTCTTAGTCTTCTAGAGTTAGATCTTGCAAAAAAAGAGCGCATTAAGAGGTGGAGGCAGGCAGCCTCTATAATCGGAGATTCAAGCCTTGAAGTGCTCGAAGATTTTAAAACTAAAAATAGGTTCAATGATCTTCCATGAACCTCAAGCAATGGCATATTTATATTGTTGATCTTGAAACAAGAGTGGGAACAAAGCCTGGTAAGCAGCGACCCTGTCTTTGTGTTCAACCTTCAGAGCTTTCTGAGCTTCTAAAGTCAGCTGTGGTTCTTCCTCTAACAACGAATACTTTTAAAAAAGAAGCCTTTCCTTTAAGAGTAAAAATTCCAAAGGGGACTTGCGGTTTAAAAAAAGAATCAGAAGTTCTTATTGATCAAATTCTTGCTTGGGATAGTGAGTTATTTAAAAAGGACCTTGGCCTTCTTCCAGAGGCTCTTCAGGAAAAGGTGAAGTTGGCTCTCGTAGAGTTTTTAAACCTTTAGAGCCTTTTTAAAAGCGAATTCCAAGTTTGGCACTGAAAACCGGATCTCGGTAACGATCAATTTGAGCTGCTACAAAGTAATCATTAAATTGAAGGTTGATGCCTACAAGAGAGTTGCTCCCGGACTCCTTTTGATTGATAAATCCTGAGTTGGATGCCTGGCAGGTCGGGTCGTCATTGTTTATAACCCCATCTTCTTGATCTCCACAGATAAACTGACTTTCTGAATTGATGTATCCCCCTCCAAAGTAGATGGAAAAGTCATCTACGACAATTCCTGCCAATAGGGAGATACCCATGTTCTGACTAGTGAATGAGTTGTTGATATTGATCTGATTGGCTTGGGTGAGAATAGACAATACGATGGGAAGAAACCGAGCCTCATAGAAGTTCCAGCGCAAATGTCCGCCAAAGTCAGAAATTTCCACTCCCGGAGTTGGAAGGGCAAAAGACATAAACAGGTCAATATCATTGTAGAGGCCTTTGCCAACAGTCAGTCGGGAGTAGGCCAGTTCTTTTTCGTCAGACCGGACCGTATTGGGGCAGTTGGAAGTTCCCGGGTCACAGCCAAGGCGGCTGATATTTTTAATGTCAATGAGTTCCACAGAGATGCCAATTTCTATTCCTGAATACCCACCAAGAGGGTATGGGTTGGATAGAATTTTAGTGCTGGAGTTCATTCCCAGTGTTCGTATAACTGTAGATCTATCAGACTCTGAGAGCCGCTTGGGAATCTCCAGTGCAAATACTTGAGGACTTGCCAAATATAGAGAGCACAATAAAAGTAGAGTTTTTATTTTGTGAGAAATATAATTAGTGTCTATCTGCATCACCGTTCATTGTGATACGGATTCTTGAGTCTGTCATGGGTATATTGATGGAATTCAATATGTCGTCGTATCAGGCGAGTTAGAGACGACGTTGACGTCGTCGCTGTCTTGCGGAATATATTTTATGATATGGTCGTAGGCTTGAGAAGCTGCAGTGGTCACGCTTTGATCAGAAAAAGATTGAGCCAGACTGTGCAAAATGGAAACAAACCCTTGGAAGACATCTCGCTGTCGCTTGCGTCGAACTTCTAGAGTTGTGATGTCGCCCTCCTCTGGAGAGGTTTGAGGCTCAGGCAGGTAATTCATGGCTGCTTGATCCACCAAAACAGCTGCTGTGCGTAGAACCTCTATATCTTCGCTGGAATAAAGCACATCCCGAAGAGCTGAAAGGTATTGGATATTGGTATAGGCTTGTGTGTATCGGGAAAGGTCTTCGCTCAGTCGGGAGCCAAAGGGAGCTGCTGTTTTAGTTACAATAATCAACTCGAAACTTTTTGCAGAAGGAGTGGCTCCTAATCCGTGTGCGCCAAGAACTTTCATAGGCTCTCTGGAGTCTTCGAGCATCATGGTGATGATTGGGTAAAACACCTCATCAGAAATCTGTCCAGCTTGTTTTAGGGCGATAAACTCGTTCATCAGTTTATAATCAGGAAATTTCAGTAGTTGGTCCGCCCACTCAGCTAATGTTTCATTGAGTGGCTTGGCCTCGTCTTCTTCAAGTTGAGGGCTCACTGGGCCTCCTCCGGAGAATGGCTCAGCTTCAGCAACAGGGGCGTCGTTCTCATCGGTGTCCTCGTTTTTGTCCTGCTCATCCTTTTCTAGTTGGTCTTCCAGTTCAGCCACTTCCTCGGATTTGGCGAGCGCTTCGATCACTTCCTGCATCCGATCGCCGATGACCTGGTTCGACAGCATGTTGTAGGCGCCGGCGTTGAAGATCTCGCTGACCGTCGTCTCGGTCATCAACGTAGCGCCCTTGGCAATATTG
>JAUILT010000143.1 GCA_030432925.1 Bdellovibrionia bacterium
TTTTCAAAAAAGGGTCAAGAGTTTTAGGACTTTGAAACAAAGGTTATCGAATACGGATCGAACCAGACTCTGTGCGAACATAAACCTGCCCCGGGTTTTTCCCTCTCAATTTCCCGCGCACCAAACGCAAGTTGGGCAAGCGCGTCAGCCGTAGGTATTGAGGAGTATTGAGTGCCCCCTCCTTACTACCGGCATTAATACTTGCTGAGGAGTTAAGCATACGCAAAGATACGGCTCCCTCCTTAGAAGTCACTCTTACATTGGAGGCCCCTACCAAAGTGGCTGATAAGGACCCTTGCTCAGAAACACCCCGTACCTGACCTTCAAACTTATCCAATGAAATTTTGCCCTTTTCGTTGGCATATTCCACACGACCTTTGCCACCACTGACCTTCAACTTTCCATCATAAGTGACAAAATCCACCTGTCCGTTGACTTTTAAGATATCTGAGGCCCCGTTAAAATTCTTAAGCTTCAAGACTCCCTCAAGTCCATCAACAACGACCTTACCAGAATAGGTATCTACATCAGCATCGCCCTTTATGGCCCTTAGACGTATCACCCCTTTTTGATGATTCACCTGAACACGAGCCTGATGATTGATGACATTGACATTTCCAGAATGGGCGTAAATTTTGAGTTCGTTCTTCAGCCCTTGGATCGTGACATCCCCCTCACGCCAGCTCACCTCTGTCGGAAGTGAGGGCATTTGTATTGCTAATTCAAATCGAGGCTGAGTATTATTTTGAGCCAACATTTTGGCCCAAGTGGCTTTTGACTGAGGGCTGCGCACATGAACCTGAACCACACGCTCCTGCTTCTGCATAGAAAATAACCACTCATCCACATCAAGAACATCTCCCCCTTCTGGATTGATCTGCTTCAACTGAACCGTCACACCTTGGGCTTTCTCTGCCACAGTCACCAAAACTTTGCCATTAAAACCGCTGACCTCCAGTCGGTCCCCCTTTTCTACCTGAAGAGATAAAGGTTTATAGGTCAGAGTTTTTGCTGAAAGTAAAATGGGAAACAAAAGAAAAGTTAAGATCGTAAATATCTGCATGTCACTGAGTCTGACGGTTTCGACTCGGGTTTTCAACATTCATTTTGACAGACACCCCAACTTGACAAAGCTCAGCAAAATGGCAAACGCATTCACTTCATTGACTTCCTTCAAAAAACTTACGAAAACCAAGACGATTTTCACATCCATTATGACGAGGGAGGTCATGCTGTGTCCGAAGTCTACGTTGTCAGTGCGCAAAGAACACCTATTGGAGCCTTTCAGGGCTGCCTATCTACAGTTGCCGCTCCTCAATTAGGGGCATCAGCTATTCAATCAGCCATTACAAAGGCTGGCATCAGTGGGGATGTTGTTGACGAGTGCATTATGGGAAATGTTTTGACAGCTGGAACGGGTCAGGCTCCCGCCAGACAAGCGGCTCTTGCAGCAGGGTTACCCACAAGTGTGCCTTGTATGACAATTAACAAGGTCTGTGGATCCGGGCTCAAGGCTGTAATGCTTGCTACCGATGGCATCCAATTAGGGCGTAATAAAGTAGCTGTCGCTGGTGGCCAAGAAAATATGACCCTAGCTCCTCACCTTATGGAAAATTCTCGGACAGGTTACCGTATGGGTCATGTACAAATAAGTGATTCTATGCTGAAAGATGGACTCTGGGACCCTTACAATAATTTTCACATGGGCTCAGCAGCTGAAATGTGCGTAAAAGAGTTTAAGTCTACACGTGAGGAGCAGGATGAATTTGCTCAAAATAGTTATGAAAAAGCTCAGTCGGCACAAAATAAAAACTGGTTTGACTCAGAAATAGTGGCCGTCAAAGTTCCACAAAAAAAAGAGACTCTAACCATAGATACTGATGATGAACCTGGAAAAGCTCGTTTCGATAAAATGAAAACCCTTCGGCCAGCCTTTGATAAAGAGGGAACCATTACCGCAGCCAATGCCTCAAAAATTAATGATGGAGCTGCAGCTCTTGTCCTGGCCAGTTCCGACGCAATTAAAGAATATAACCTTAAACCCATGGCAAAAATTGTGGCTCAAGGTCATTTTGCCCAAGACCCCAAATGGTTCACCACAGCCCCTGTTGGTGCTATGAATAAAGCTTTAAAAAGTGCTGGACTGAAAGCTGATGATATAGACCTTTGGGAAATCAATGAGGCCTTTAGTATCGTCACTATAGCAGCTATGAAGGAGATGAGTCTCCCTGCCAAAAAAGTCAATGTTCACGGAGGAGCCGTAGCTCTAGGACACCCCATTGGAGCCAGTGGAGCCCGAATCTTTACAACCTTACTCCACGCCATGAATACTCATGGCAAAAAGAGAGGCTGTGCCAGTCTGTGCATTGGAGGTGGTGAAGGCGTCGCCGTGATTGTGGAGAAAGTATGAGTAAAAAAATATTTTCATCTGCCGCAGAAGCCCTACAGGGCATAAAAGACAACATGACTATTTTACTCGGAGGTTTTGGCCTTTGCGGAATCCCTGAAAATTTAATTTTGGCTCTCCGAGACTCTGGGGTCAAAAATCTGACCTGTGTTTCTAATAATGCAGGTGTGGATGATTTTGGACTCGGCCTCTTGCTTCAAACTCGTCAAATTAAGAAAATGATTTCTAGCTACGTGGGTGAAAATGAAACTTTTGAAAGACAGTTTCTTAGCGGAGAATTAGAGGTTGAACTCACTCCCCAAGGCACTCTGGCAGAGAAACTCCGAGCCGGTGGAGCTGGAATTCCTGCTTTCTATACGCCAACAGGCTTTGGTACTAAGGTTGCTGAAGGCAAAGAGCAAAGACAATTTCATGGACGAGATTTTATTCTTGAAGAAAGCATCACTGGTGATTTTGCTTTTGTAAAGGCTTGGAAAGCCGACACGTTTGGCAATCTTATTTTTAGAAAGACAGCCCGTAACTTCAATCCAATGGTGGCAACTGCTGGAAAGATTACTGTAGCTGAGGTCGAAGAAATTGTTGCAATGGGTGAGTTAGATCCCGACCAGATTCACACGCCTGGAATTTTTGTACAACGCCTGATTCAAGGGCCCACGTATGAAAAGCGCATCGAACAAAAAACTGTGCTGCAATAAAATTATCTTAGATGAAGAGGCAATAATGGCAGAAGCATTGGACAGAAATAAAATCGCTCTTCGAATCTCTCAAGAGATTGAAGATGGCTATGTAGTCAACCTAGGTATTGGCATTCCCACTCTTGTTGCCAATCATATTCCACGCGATAAATTTGTTATGTTACAAAGTGAGAATGGCCTCCTTGGTATGGGGCCATTTCCCTCTGAAGATAAAGTCGACGCAGATTTAATCAATGCTGGAAAACAGACTATTACTACCGTAGCTGGAGCTAGTTTTTTTTCTTCTGCCGACAGCTTTGCCATGATTCGTGGAGGGCATGTAGACCTGACAGTTCTTGGCGCCATGGAGGTGGATCAAGCCGGAAGCATTGCCAATTGGATGGTTCCTGGAAAAATGGTCAAAGGCATGGGAGGTGCCATGGACTTGGTTGCAGGCGCCCAGCGCGTGATCGTAGCCATGACTCATACAGATCGAAAAGGAAACCCAAAACTTCTTGAAAAATGCACACTCCCGTTAACGGGAGTGAATTGCATTGATCGTATTGTCACGGACTTAGCTGTTATTGATGTGGACAAAGAAGGCTTTCTCTTAAGAGAAGTGGCTCCTGGCTTTTCAGCAAAAGATGTTCAAGACAAGACGGAAGCCCATTTGATAATTTCAGATGACTTAAGAGAAATTCCGATAGCCTCTCCTCAATAAGAGTGCCATCACCTCTCTGCAAAACCGACTTTGGGCCAGTAGTCATTATGGAGTTTCTCTTCCATAATAAGAATATTGATACTAGGGAGATTTCTGACAGGATCCAACAACATTGAGTGGCGTTAAGACATTGCAAAAAGGGGAAATACTATTTCGCGAGGGCGACCCCTCCGATGCCATGTATGTGATTAAAAAAGGCCGCATTGCCATTACTAAAGCAAAAGGCGAGAGCGAAATTGTTCTAGCGGAACTTGTGCCCGGCGAAATGCTTGGCGAAATGGCATTCTTTGATAATCGACCACGAAGTGCGGGAGCTAAAGCTGCCGTTGATTCAGAGGTGATAGCCCTGCCATTTAAGGCTTTGCATGCCCAGTTCAAAACTTTTCCAGAATGGCTTAAAGCCATGGTGAAAACTGTGAACTCTCATTTGAGAAATGCCAACCAACGCATCAAAAATCTAGAGTCCACCCAAACCGACTCCACCAACATGTTTCCTCCACACATGATCACACGTCTAACAGCCATTATTTCTCTCGTAGGTTTTAAGTGTGGAGAGCAAGAAGAAGAGGGGATGGTTATTTCTTATAACACCCTCAGAAACTACTGTATTCAAATTTTTCAGGCACCCACAAACAAATTAGATAAAATTATGGAAACATATATGGGAATGGGATTCATGAAGGTCGAAGATCTTGGTGAAGGAAAGAAAAAAGTCACAGTTCTCAACCATAAACTTCTAACAGATTTTACAGACTGGTATAATAAATATCTCTTTACTGAGGAATCAAAAAAAATCACCGTAGAAGAAAAAGAAATCGATGTTTTGCGAGCTCTAGTGTTTTATGGTCAACAACAAGAGCCTGATAATAAAGGTGATGTCACCGTTAATCTCACAGACGTACAAAATAATTCTATGAAAGACCTTGGAAAAGTCATTGACGTCAGTATGCCCGACGGTTTAGTTGACAAAGGGTTGATTCAAGAAAAGCAATCTGGCGAGGGTGGGATTGTCACTACAAAGTTCAACCTGAGCGAACTGAAGACTCTTCTCCCTTATTGGGATATTGTTTATACTTTAAAAAAAGTTCCTGGCAGAGGCTAGTGTCGTAACCAATAAAATTTTTCACCCCCAGCTGGTTATTTTTAAGCAACTCCAATTTGCTCCTCCTCGAATTGGCTTCTGGCCAGTCCTTCGTCGTCTCGCATTG
>JAUILT010000038.1 GCA_030432925.1 Bdellovibrionia bacterium
AAAAATGTAATGAAAAATGGCGGGGTGGACGGGACTCGAACCCGCGGCCTCCGGCGTGACAGGCCGGCGTTATAACCAACTTAACTACCACCCCGCATGGTGGCAATCTCATCTACAAAGACCGGTAAGATAAAGGCATCTCCCCCCTTCGAGCAAGAAAAAACTCACAGTTTCCCAACAATTGGGCATTATCTTCTTCTCCCACTCTGGTGTTTGCAAAGTTCTTTGAGGCCATTGGATGTAAAAATAACATATCTAAGCTTCTGATAATACTGATATTTTGACAATTTTCATTATTTTATGTCTTAAGTCTTTCTGGCTTTCTACTCTCTTCATCTCTAAAACAGAGTGACTAACCCAGGAGGATTCAATGAAATTTAAATTCTTAAGTCTAATTCTAGCTTTTGCTTTTACCTTTGCAATAAACTCAGAAGCTCTTGAGAGGCAATATGTCTCTGGTGATGGAGGAATGGACTACACATGCCAAGCTGATGTCGGTGAAAATGAAGTTCTCAACGTATTTAGTTTTCATCTCATGTATGATGCCAATAGCGGAAAAAGCGGGTTTGACCTGATCTCCGATGAAAACTTAAAGTCCGGCAATGGTGATCTCATCTATAGAGTGGCTATCACCCAGACAGCTGAAGGTATTCCCACTGAACCTCGCACTCTACCCCTTCCTGGCTGTCAAGAATCCATCATTATCGTAGAACAAAAAAGTGAAACCCGTTTTGAAACCTATTTTGAATGTGATGCCGATGGTGATGCTGGTTACGGAACACTTGTCCTTGACACTACAGCACTGACAATCACTGGTGAGATCCACTTTCCTGAAGGGCAAAGTCAACTGCCTTATCCCATCCAAGATAACACTACTTTTCAACTAACATGCCAATAGCCTTATCAAAAATTTCAATATCAGGGAGTGAGCTTCAACATTCACTCCCTTAATTCAGCCTCTCGCTACAGTGGTATTTTAGAGACCGCTTCTAGTGTCGTAACCTGGTCGACCAACGAGTTTTTTCCTTATCCGGATCGTCGATCCATAAGTCCTGAGTCAGAAAATCTAAGTAATCCGCTGCTGATTCAAAAGCCTCCTTCACCTTGTTGGAGGCAGTAACAGCCACCATATAACGCACATCACGAGAGTTGATTTTAGAAGCATCATCCGTTTTTTCAATTTTATGTTTATAAAGTAACTCATGAAATACCAACGCCGCTTTGTTAAAATTATCTAAATAATCCCAAAGGTCTTGATTCACAGTATAGCGTTTTTCAAATTTTCTTGAGGGATTTATCTGAATCACAATCTGCTCCACCTTACAATTTTTAGGAAATGACAGGTGCCAAGAATCTGGCATGTCCACCAAAACCGTACCTTTTAGAAAGTTGGCCTGATTATAAAAGTGCTCAAGATCCTTTCCAGAGCCAGGAATATGCAAACCATATTTGTAAGTTCGATGAAAGAAGAACTGAAGAGTCTCTTCGACACTCAAGCCCCTCAGGGCTTGAGGCCTTAACCCATAGTGAACACGCCCCTCGTAAAGATCTAGAACCTCCGCAGAGGTAATCTCTTGACTGATAGAATGCCTACATACAACCACGTCACCACCATTACCAACAAATGTACCGGCCTGAACAGCTATACTGTAAAAAAACACACCCCAACTAAAAGCTGTCTTCAAAAATCTTTGCCCTCTCATTGGCTATCCCCTCCTGTGGTCAGTGGAACGAGCTGTATAGATAAAGAATATAAATCTCTTGCTTGATCTGATTCAAATGAATTCAAAAATTGAAAAGATTGCTCTCGAAGGATTTTCTTCATAGCTGGCATCCTAGAGCTATCAGCCAAAAACATGAGGCTCTGAAATTCCCTACTCTTTACAGGGTCCTTATGAAGGCTTTTCAAAGCTTTTGTGATGACTTGTTCGTGGTGATGCCTGATAGCGCGAGATGGCACATCTTGGGTGGTTTTTATGAGCTGATTGTCATCTTGGGGCTCGTTGAACAACCCCAGCCTCTCTAAAAGCTCCAAAGACTTTTTCACTTCTGGTAATGGGATTTGCAGTCTTTGGCTTAGGCTTCTGGCATCCTGATTCGCTATTTTAGATTTTAAGAGGTTTAAAATAGCAAAATGATGCCAGTCTTTGAGAAGATGAAACTGGTCCCGAGAAAGAGTTACTTGCTTTTGTCTTGCTAAATATTTTGCCTTTTCACTTGCAGCCTCCCTTTCTTTGCGACTCCGCCCATGTTGAGAGTTCACTAAAGTTACAAAGTAATCCCTCTCCTCTTGACTGAATCCCAATAGATCAGCCACCTGAGCGGCTCTTTTTCCACTGAGCCCGCACTTTTGGGACAGTATTTGACTCAACTTAGGGGGAGCTAAACACAGGTCTCGAGCAAATGCCGCCTGAGTGTACCGAGCATTGACACTTTTTCTTGCCAGAAACTCTTGCTTAAGAATGGCTCTGTAACATTCCACCTTTTTCATCACCGAAAAAAATATAAATCATTGTATCTTTGAAATCAATGACTTAGGTAACAAAGCATTACCTAAACTTAGGTAACAAAAGGTATCTAGTTGAAAATACTATTAAAATTTAATATCTCATGAGCTTCTACAAAGATCTATTTTTAAATTTTGTCTTTTTAGGGTTGTTGTTGTTTTTATGAAAGTGGTAATTCTTCCGCAATCAAAAACGCCTTAGAGGAGAGATAATAAATGAAAACAATAATTACAGCTGCTATCGTATTTTTTGCCGTTAATACTGCAAGCGCCGAATTACAAGCCACTAAAGTCCAATGGATGAGTGTCACCTGCAACGAACTGCAAACTATTATTCAAAATAATGATCTTACTTTTTACGGATCTTATGAATACTTCAATAAGAGCCTCGCAACCTACCCAGAACGGACAGAGTTTTGCCAAGAGTGGGAAAAAGATCATAGAGTAAAAGCAGGAAGTGCTGGCCCTGTGAAGACATCTGACAAACGCAGTCTCTTTAATCTCTGCCCCATTGGTCGCATAGCTTTTGATTGTGAATCTAAACTTGAAAATTAATTCTTGATCTCAAGCCACCTCAGATTCAAAGAGGTGGCGCCTTTCAAGGGCTCAACTTCACCTTTCGAATGATATGATTGTAGCTATCGGCAATAAACAGATCTCCACTTTCATCGAATGCCAAGCCGTGGGGATATCTGAGTCGTGCATTTGTGGCCGTAACCCCCTCTTGATCCATCGAAAACGGAGATCCTGCTGCCGGAGAAGCCGTAGGAGATCCTGCCACAGTTGAAATACGACCATCACTAGTTTCAAAACAACGCACATTATGATGATTTGAGTTAGAAAAACAAACCTTGGATCCATAAACAGCAACCCCCGTGGGCTCATTACAGCGAGCCGCTGTCGCAAATGTTCCCTCGGCACTGCTTCCACCAGACCCTGAAGTGCAAGCCACAGTGGCTATTTCACCCGGTTGAATAGTTACAGTCCCAATTGTCACTACTGTGCTTCCACGGTTCAAAAATCGAACTTTGTGATTGGACTTATCTGTAATGTACAAATTGCCATTGGCGTCCACAGCCACACCCACCGGAGTATTCAACGCCAACCCGAGAGGGTCTGAGCTAAAATCCACTCCATTTCCTGCTGTATCACTACAATCATTGCTACCGTCTACATGACCAACAATTGTATCTACGTTGCCGTTATCATCCACAGATTTTATGCAGTGATTCCTGGTGTCTGCAAAAAACACAATACGCCCAGTTCCACTCCCATAAGCAGCAACACCATTAGGTCTATCTACAATATGAGCTGTTGCAGCACCATCAGCACTATTGTCAGCGCCGTTTAAGTAATCACCTAAAATTGTTGAAACTCGCCCACCATCCATATAGGTTTGTGCAATGCTAGACCCACTGGTTCCCCGGTTCCAGCCTCTAAGAATATACCGATCCGAATAAACCACTTGGCCATCTGAGAACATAGCTATTCCAGGCATTTCATCTGTTGCACTGTAGTCTGAATTAAAACGGCCTAAAACATTACTTGCAACTTCATTGTCAACAACAGGGTCGCCGGCTCCTCGACCCAGTGCTGTTTCTATATTTCCATAAGCATCTATAGAGCGAATTCTCACGTTATTTCTATCTCCAAATAAAACTTGTCTCGTCGAGGTGTCGTAAACGATATCCATAGGATAATTGAACTGATGCTCCATAGTTGGTTTAGAGGTATCACCAATAAACCCATACCTGGCCCAACCCGACCCCACTAAAGTACTCACCTTCCATGTCGTCATATCAGCAGCTCGCATTCTCCTATTTCCATAAGCTGCAAAAATCAATTTATTCTCGTTTGTATCAATCAGAAGGCCAAAAGGATCTGTCAGTCGGGTTTGATTGATATCTGTATCTTCTCCATTATAACTTGCTGTCGCCGTGGAGGTGATTCTTCGAGCCTTATTAACAGCCACAGAAGTTCCCGCAAACGTCAAAGGCGCACCAGAGTCATTGGCCACATAAATAGCATCCCGATTACTATACTTTGCGGCCGTGTAGATAATATCATTATGAACATAAACCCCCGTCGGTTCACGCATAGTCAACGCCGTTGGGTTCTTTTCAGCATTGTCATAGTTGCCGCTTCCAGATCCCAAGACCGTACCTGACCGGTTATTATTTACAGCTACCTGTGTGCCACCGACATAAAACGTTTTAGTGACTCCAGAATGATTCACAAACCGAACTCTACGATGAGAATAAGCTGTCACGTAGACGCCATCAGTATTTACAAAAATACCATAGGGGTTTTGATGAGCCTGAGAAGTTGGGGCTGTTGTAGAACTCGTATTATAACCATCGGCCCCAGTTCCAAGAACATTATAAACCAAATTGTCTGAAAGGTTCCAGCGCTTCACCCGATCATGATCATAACAGGTTACGTAGAGATGGTTATTGTAATAAGAAAGACCCGTAGGTCTATTACAATCTGCTGTAAAGGCTGTTACACCGTCGGCATTGCTTGACCCACTTCCCAGCCCATTGTAAACAACACCTGTAGAGTCCACATAGCGAACCAGATGATTTTCTCTGTCGGCAATATAAAGAGTTTGTGAGGCGGAGTTATAATACAACCCCCGAGGGTCATTCAGTGCTGATTCCAGTGAGGGAACCCCTTCTGCCCCATTACCAGATTCACCAGAACCTGCGACACGCCTCATCTGGCCCGCTGGTATTTCAACTCCCAAACGTGTCACTGCAGAACTGGTCCGGTTCCAGTACCAAACAATATCGTTCTCATTATCAGCCATAAAATAGTTGCTCACGCCACTGACAACATCCACTGTCATGTCAATGATGCCTGCTCTTATTTGATTATTGCTTATCGCTGGGGACTCTCCATCACCAACGCTTGGATTTCCACCATAAGTGCAGATTTTCCCTTGAGTTAGGGTATTGCAAGCCATAGGAAAGTGATTGATCTCAGCTGTCCATGTGTAGGAGTCTGATGCGGAACCATCAGAGACTTCTACAGAGATATTGACGGGCCCCACAATGGCCGCGTTTCCAGTTAAAACAGCCGATGCTCCATTACCAACCAGATAAGAAGATGTCACTCCATTGATTTTCCAGGTATAAGTTAAGGTGTCGTTATTAGGATCTGTCGCCGAAGAAGCAATAGTGATTGAAGATCCCACACTCACTTTGGGAGTTCCAGTAGTTACAGGTGTCACAACGGGAGGGCCATTCACTTTAACGTTCCACTGTCTGGTTTTTGTCGCCACTTCGTCTGTCACTGAAGCTAGTAAAATATGATTGCCAATGGTCCCTGATTCACCGGTAAGGCTATAAGTGGTCCCAGTAATCCCAGTTGGAGTCCCGTTCAAAATCCATTGATAAACAACGTTTCTTCCAGTAGGTGCCTTGGCTGAGACAATAAAAGTTTGATTTTGATTTTGCTCAATAACCACACTTTCCACGTCCGGCAAAGACTCTTCGATGGTAAGCTCTGAAACATTATTAGTGCTACCATCGACGAGGTCTCCAAAACCACTGCCCCCCTCTCCGCCAAGACACCCAGTCAAGAGCCAACTGGATAACAGCCCCACCACTTTAAAAAGCTGAAGAGAAAAAGGGTTAAAAGTCTGTAAAGTGTTCCTTAAAATCTTCATAAGTACTTAATTATCGGCGACTTACATAGAGGAATTTACAATTTCAAGTATTTATGGAGGAATTTCCTCAATACCGCCTCATATTGTGCCAGATTATAAAAATGAGACGTTACAATTGAAGACCAAGGCCAAAAACTATATTGAGGGTATTGAGCGTATTGTCGGCATTTCCCTGTAAAATGCTATAGGAAGCTTCTCCATTGAAGTACCAGTTGCCCTGAAATTGATAATCCGCTCCAACAGAGACCCCCGGGCCAATATAAGAAGATGACAGTACCTCTGTAAACTGACGCTGCCGAAGCATAGTTCCAACGTAAGGCCGAAACCTCGTCAGAAGGTTCCAGTTGATATTGGGATGATTGTAAGTGTTTCTCCCTGTGGAGCTGCTCCAGTAATACTTAAGCCCTAAGTCATATCCAGTGGCAGTGTCCCCTGAGACCCCATCGCTGACAAGAAGGCTGATAGACCCATAAAATAAAAGTCTAGAAAAAAGCCCCAACCCCAAAGAGGCTGAATAAGAACCAAAACCAGAAATTTCTGAAGATCCCGTTGAAGTTTCAGCCGCAAAAGAATAGCTTCCTGCCTGGAGTAAAACATGTGTTGGTAGATTTTTTTCCTGGGCCAGAGAAGACACAGAAAATAACGACAGTACTAATGTTACTGCCAACCATTGAAACTTAAGCTGCAGTTTCATCTTCATTGTCCTGATTCTCAGTGGTTTCTTTATTAAGACCAATGACATTTTCTTCTGAGTTGGGCTCGTCAACCATGCTCTGAGCGAGAAGCTCTCTTTGTTTTTGGACATATAACTCATTATACAATTGAGTCAGTAACCGACGCGCAGAGCGAATCTGAGAGTCTGAAACACTTCCCGGGTCTGTTTCCTTATAGCGATTATTGATTTGGTAAGTCAGTTTTTCGGGAAGTTGCTTTAAAAAGAACTCTCGGTCACTCAACTGCACATTTGTCAATGCATGAACCCATCCATCAACAGTCATTTGACTTCCTAACAATGGTAAGAAGGATTCTTGGGATTCTAATACTTCGTAAAACGGTGTTCTTTCTTGACGAATTCTTGAACCCTCATGCAAGGCTCTGTAGAGATCTTTTTCATCTCTTGGATCTGCAGTGTCTAAATAATCTGCCAAATCAAGGTCATTAAAAAAGTTTTTAATGTCACCTTCGTTTCTTGGAGGTTTTAAACCTTTGGCCTTTTCCATAACAAAATCTAAAACCTTATTTTCTGGAACTTCAAACTGGGAATCTTCATCCAAAAATACAGCCCACTGCCCAGGGAATAATAACTTTGCAGTACCTAACTCAAGGTTTGTAGGTAACTTAGAAAGAATATATCCTACTTTTTCAATAGGTAAGCCCTCTAAAGCTTTTGCTATCTCTTCACAGTTCATTCGACACAGACAGAGCCCTAGGTTTCTCATTTTTTCGCTGATGGACTCTTCATCAGTTTCATGAGAAAAATGCTGCCTCATTCTTAATCGCTCCAACCGAGCTAGAATCCCTAAAGAATGACCATTTAAAGGCGTTGGCTGCGCAATGGCTTTAAACCACCACTGTCCGACTCCGTGACGATAAAGTTCTTTTAAAATATTTTCGTCCATTTCTGCCAGAATGGATCCCATCGCACCAGGCCATCGCTCTCCCTCTTTTTCAATAAACGCCATCATATAGGGGTCAGGATGAATAAACATTTCTTTGTTTTTTTCCATTAAGTCCAGACAACTTTTTCTCAACTCCATCATCGTAGAGCCGTCAGCAAGGTCAGAGCTTGTTAGGCTCTCTGAGTCAGCCTCTTTTGCTTCAACTGCTGAGGAAGGTTGCTGAGGTTGCCCCATACTCAAGGCATTGGAGGCAAACTTTTTAGTGGTTTGACCAATTTCTTTAATGGGCTGGCTCAACCCTCGAATCAGTCGACTGACATGAATGCGAGTCAATGCCCAAAATGCCAGGAACAAACAGGCCATAATAACGGCAAAAGTTCCCCCTACCCACTGGAGATTTCTATAACGCTCTTGATTGGCCCAAGTCATTTTTTTAACAACAATAGAGTCAGAGCCAGGGTCGAGTTTCAACTGATTCGCCAATGCGGACTGCAGCTCTGTCAGTTCCTCATCAGAAAGCGTTGCATCCACTTTAATATCTATACGAACTTTTTTAGTCTCCTTGATCAGTCGTCCTAAGCTCACATCCGGACGATCCCAAATGTTGACATTTTCCTCATCAGCTTCAAACCAAAGTGGAAGGTCCACACCAGAATCTTTTAAGAGCCGAAACTCTTTACGAGTGGGCTCCTCACGCCCTGTATCTATGCTAACAATAATACTAAATGGTTTGTTAGGAAAACGGCTTTGCAAATAGGCATTGGTTCGCGAGTGAAAGTAATCCTCAACTTCAGCCACTCGAGAAGCCAAAGCCAGTGGAGCCACCAATAGCAACTGTATCACTAAACATAGTAAAGCGAATGTTCTCATACAGACTCTCCCTGTTTTTCGAGTTCATTCTTCGGATTCTGTTTTTCTGGAAATCTGGAAAACCCTCTCTCTGTTTCGTCAAGGGGTTCAACCACCAAAACGACTTTCCTATCATAACTCATTATTTTTTTGTCAGACTTATCAGGGCTCTTGTCAGTTTCTCCATACCCTCCGATTCTCATTAACTTAAAGGGAACTCCCTTGCTCTCTAACACTCTCAGTGCTGAAATAGCTCTGAGCGCCGACAGTTCTAAATTATCCTTAAAGTAGCGGTGAGCTTTGGACTTTACCGGTCGATTATCTGTATATCCTCGTACAATCAAGCGCATTTCTCCTGTGAACCCTTTAAAGATTCCGGCAAATCTTTCAAGAGCAGAAACCCCATCTTTTGTTAGTTGGTATGAACTCGACGTAAAAAAAGACACATTTGGAAATTCGACAATCATTCTGTTTTTCTCAACAGTGATTGCACTTTCAAATTTATTCTTAAGCAAGGGGCTTATTTGAGCATACTCTCCCTGAGTGGACTGCGTGGGCACTCCCCAAACAGCACTGGGAACTCGAATGGTTTGCTCATCGGTAACATCATTAAATTCTGACTCCAATAAATTTACCAAAATATTAAAATCATTAGATTGTTGCGGGTTGATATTAAAAAACAGTACAAAAAATGCAAGGAGTAATGTAATCATATCTCCATAGCTGATCGCCCAGTTAGAAGCTCCTTCATGGGCTGGAGCATTGCTTTGTCGGCGCTCCTGAAACTGTTGGTTGAGTCTTTGTTTCGCCGCTGACTTCATTATGCGGCCTCACTCTGGGCATGCAGTCCGACCAGGTCTTTTCTCTTGAGCGGAGGCAAAAAGGAATTTAGTTTTTCCTGAATATAGACAGGAGACTTGTTCTCTTTAATCATCAATAGACCCTGCAAAAGAATTTCACGATGAGCCATATTTACAGCTGATTTATTAAACAGGTTCTCACTCATCGGAACCAATACAAAGTTAGCCAAAATCAATCCATAAAATGTGGCCACTAGAGCCAAGGCCATTTGCAAACCAATTTCAGAGGAGTCTGCACCTGAGGAGACAGCTCTCATTACTGAGACTAGACCTAATACTGTTCCAACCAAACCAAAGGCCGGTGGGTACTTAGAAAGAGTTCTTAATATAGCACCATAAACCTCTTCTCTCTCTCTATCTCGAAAGAGCCTTTCACTCATAATCTCTTCAATCTCTTCTGTTGTGAACCCTGAAAGAATCAATTCAATGCCATCACGAAGAAAAGGGTTGTATTTGGTATCTTTAGAGGCTTCCAAAAGACTCGCTCTGGAAGTTTGAGCAATCACCGACAATTGGATCAACTGGGCCACCGAAGCTGTGTAGCTTTCAGGGTTTTTTTTGGCAATCCTAAAAAAAGCCTGCCCCATTTTTATCAAGTGATTGATCGGATACGTAATCACCGCAGCACATAAGGTGCCTCCAATAACAATTAAAAAAGCCACCTCATCAAAATAAAAACTCGAATCCATTTTTAGCAAAAACATGCAGCCTTGCAAAAGTACTATGGCCATTAAAAAACCTAAAAAGTGACTCATCTTATAGAACTTCCATTTTCAATTTTGTTAATAATATTTTTTGTATCTTCATCTGTTGGATCAATACCTATTGATTTTCTATAGGCCTTTAGAGCTTCGCTTTTTCTATTTTGTAGAAATAAAATATTTCCCTTTAAAACCCAGCCCGTGGATAAGTTAGGGTACTTATTATTAAGAGCTTCTGCTGATTTAAGGGCCTCTTCCAGCTTTTTACTCGCCACATCCGCCTGAATTTTAGCCACAGATGATGCAACCTCGTTGAGATAAAAGCTGGCTTCCGTGTCGGAAAAGGACTTGGACCAGTCTGCCATAGGCTCTAGCTTTACAGAAATCAACCCAGACTTCCCTTGACTAAAAACATCCAAAAATACTCTTTGTGACACAAAGCCTTCTTTGACAAAAAGAAGCTGTAAGTGACTTTCACCACTTTTTTCAGCAAGCCCTTCTGGCAATTGAAACGGAGTTTTTCCCAAAGAAAGGTTAGGGTTATTTTTTCGAATCAAAAACACTTCTGCTTGTGCAGGCTCCGATGAAAGCTCTATCTCCACATTTTCAAACAAAGTGACTGCACAGCCTTGAAGTAAAGACATTGAAATTATTATGAAAAGAAAATTTCCTACACGCTTCATATATATGACATCGGTGTATCAGGTGAGGAATATTAAGGTTGATTAAAATTACTAGACCTTTGTTGATCGACTCAGGTATTGAAAACATACCGATTCGGTTGTCATAGCTCAAAGAATTTCTTTGACTGTGCGACAGCCGCCAAATCCACGGGTAGGGCGACCCGTTCTTATTTTTTCTTATTTGCTGATCTTTTCATCTCTCTTAAAAAATCATTTCTTAGAGGAATCAAGCGTTTTTGACCCTCAGAAGAGATCACTTGTGTGAACATCATATTCGGACCTTTTTGACTTCCAATCACTAATTCGTCTTCATAATCCAGAGTCAGTTTTCTAGCTGGTTTTTGTTCGGCCCATGCAGATAAAGTCAACCCCAATACTGAAGTACATAAAATAAATATTTTCATCATGATCTCTCCCGGCTCATGCCCACCTTTAAATTATACCATGAATTCCATAAAACCTTTAGTAGAGGTCTGTGAAAAAGCCCTATAAAAACTCCCCTATGACAAATCTCGGCTCCCAGCAACCACAAAAACCGCTGACATCGTTTTAAATATGGCCTCACCGGCCCACCTTTTGCGTACACCTAAGGACAGTCATGTGTATTAAAATAACATTGGGGTACATAATGAAAAGTATGAAAATCCTTCTCACATCATTGCTCATTTTTGGCACAATGCCACTCACACAGGAATATGGAGTTGCTGAGTCCATTTTAGTGAACGGAACCAAAGTCACTCACCCTATAAAAACTCAAAGGCAGATATCCTCTGTCCGCCCAGAACCCCCTGGAGTTGAGGTCGAACTGATCCGAATGGTGGACCCCTTTGGCAATGAGGTCAAATACTCTCTGTCTGAAAATGTCATGGGCCGCTCTTTGAGAGCCGAAGACTACTCTATCGCAGGAGTTCAGCAGCCACGACACTCTGTGCTCTGCCAAAAAACTCTGAGCAATACCCAAGAACTCAAAAAAATAGAGCTGAAGCTGGAGCTAGAAATGTTAATGGAAGAACTGGCCAACCAACCCAAGCCACGCTCTCTGACAGATTTGCAAATAGAAACTCTTGGCAAAGTCCCTGCCTGTGAGAGCTTTCGCCTTTCTCTCACTGCTATTAATAAGCTGTTAGGTGGTTATGACTATGAGGGCCTAGCTCAAATAGTTATCGAATAAGGTCGTAGAGGTCTCTCGCAGTATAAAATTTCAGTTGGTACCACCCATGGCTGCCTCTGCAGAGGCAGCTCCTAAACCCTCTCTGGGGCCACAGTTATCAATGAGTCCCATCTCACATTTCTCATTATAAACTTTACTTGAATGCGCAAACAAACTGGGGCCAAAGGCTGATCCCACAGAGTACGTGGCTAAATCTCCGTAGGGGTTGAAGGCTTCTGATGACCCATAACTGCCAACAGATGTGTTTCCCGCTCCAGCTATTTTATCCAATGAAGTGGTCTCAGGCGGCACCCCATCACCAGATCCACTGGGCAGCCCACTGGCAGTATCACTTGTCGTCTCACCATCATCGCTTGTGACCGTGCCAGAACTGCTGCTCCCTTCTTCTTTTGTAGTCGCTGTGCCATTATCTGTGCTGGTGTCAGCAATCATAAACATGGGGTCTGTGGGGCAGTAGTTTTGAGCCTCTTTGAGTTGAGTCTGTGTCCAACCGGGCAAACAAGTTGCAGGATTTGCCTGACACACAGGGCTTTTTGATTGCTCCAATTGACGACAACTGGGACACGACTCTGTGCCATCGTCCTTACAATAATCCACAGATACCTGATACTGACAATAAGTGCTTCCCACACCAGATTTTCCAGAAACCAGAGGCAATTCATTATTTACCTTTATACTTGCAGCATCTTCAGAGTCATCAGTGCTCGTTGTTAAATTCATTCCACAGTAAAGATTGTTAAACTCATTACATCCAGTGCCATTGGTATTGGCCTGACAAAGGTGAATGTAGTGCTGTTCGCATTTGGCATACATGTGATTCTCGGCTTTGTTACAGTCGATGTCCTCTTCAGCAACAGGCCCATTCTCTGTGCTAGAGCTTGCAGCACCCTCGCCCTCATCATCATCACCTTCACAAATTCCACGCCCCATCAGACACATAACCCCCAGGGCCGCGCCAGCCCCCAACAGTGGGCTCATCAGCTTCCCCATACCACCGCCCTGACCACGCAAACTCTCTGCAGTATCATCCATCTGACGGGCATGATTCGCCAGAGAGGCTGCACTTATATTGCTATCTTGAATAACCGCCAAAATGGCTCCACATCGCTTCTCACCATTGGAGAGAGCCTTCTGAGCCTTTTCTCTCTGTGGAGGGCTTTGCCCCATATGATACTTCTTAGCCTGTTCACAAAACTGTTTGCATTGATCTAAAGCCGCCTGACAATAACCCGCCTGAGCTTGCCTCATAGCTGAAGCATTGGCGGCGGCTCCAGCCCCTGATTCCGTTTGTTCCACATCACTTTCATTTTGTAGGGCCGCCTGCCCCAGTACAGAAGTGCTATTAATAATGGCCGCGTCCACTTCGTAACGACAGCTATTAAATAACTTCTCACCATAACTATCGCAGGTGCGTGCTGTTGCCTGACCCGGCGATTTTGGTAATGTGACAGGAGCCAAAGGAGCTAGAACTGAATCTTCATCCGCAAAAATAAAGCTTGTAAAAATAGATAAAAAAAGAAGCACAAGAATGCGCATCAATATCTCCTCCTTAAAAGGACTGGAGTTGATCATCCCAACTCTTATCCGATCCGGTTTGAATTTTAGAAGCAGTCTCAAAAATCCAACGCACATTTCGTTATAATTATGACTCAAAACCAGACAGATGTGTGCCTTTTTTTGCCTGAGCCCTGGGCCCACTATGTAATTTCAAGCACTTACCTTCCCGATTGTCTCAGCCTGAGACATAACACTTAAAAACTGGTCCCCTTAATTGCGGATATGATTCTCTAAGTTTTTGAAAGTAGAGAGTATTTTAGTATATTTTGAGTGTGGCTTGAAATTTTTGCCAGTGTACAAATGGTAGAAGCCGTTAGCGTCCGCAATTAAGGGGACCAGTTTATAACACTCAGCATTTCCTCTCGAAAACACGAAAGAATTCAGGTAGGAACATCAACAGTCCCAAAAAAGAGAGAACCAGCTATGCTTCAAAAACCGAGAGTCCTGACAGGACTCGTCTTAGCCTTTGTTTCATTTTCAGCTCAGTCTGTTGAACCTCCAAGTGTTTGTAAGAACCACCAGGAAAACTCATTTTGGAACGCCTGACGAGCCTCATGGGCTTAATCTTCTTTTTTGCTCTTGCCTACTCTTTAAGTAGTCATCGCAGCTCTTTAAATAAGCGGGTGATTGGCTGGGGAATTGGCCTTCAACTCATTTTAGCTTTGCTTATTTTAGGTGTACCAGCTCTTGGCTTTGATGGCCCTCTCAGGTTTCTTTTTGACTTTGCTAATGATGCCGTTAGGGCCATTCTTGCCTACACCGACGAGGGGTCTCGATTTATTTTTGGTGATTTAATCGATCAAGAAAAAAGTGGGTTTATTTTTGCATTTCGAGTCCTGCCCACCATTATATTTATGGCTTCATTCATGGCCGTTCTCTATCACCTTCGAGTGATGCAAAAAGTCGTCTGGGTTATGGCCATCATTATGCAAAAGTTGATGGGCACCAGCGGAGCTGAATCCCTGTCTGTGGCTGCCAATGTCTTTGTCGGACAAACAGAAGCCCCTTTGGTGATTCGACCTTTCTTAAAGAACATGACCCGCTCAGAGTTAATGGCTGTCATGACAGGAGGCATGGCAACTGTCGCTGGAGGCGTCCTTGCGGCCTACGTGGAACTTTTAAATGAGCGCCTGCCAGAAATTGCTGGCCACCTTTTAACGGCTAGTTTTATGTCAGCCCCAGCAGCACTCGCTATTGCTAAACTCATGGTGCCCGAAGAAAAAACACCTGAGACTCTGGGAAGTATTCCAGAATCTATGAATGAAAAGACCTATTCCAACACTGTCGAAGCTGCCGCCGTGGGTGCCAGTGATGGTATGAAACTGGCTTTAAATGTTGCAGCCATGCTTTTAGCATTTATTGCCCTAATTGCTCTGGTCAATGGGGTTTTAGAAGCTCTTGGAACATGGATTCAATTTGATCAGTGGGGTCAATCCATGGTCCCTCAAGTACTCTTGGCAGAGGATGGAAAAGCCGTTTTAAGTTTTGAGCTCATCCTTGGCTATTTATTTGCCCCTTTTGCTTGGCTGATGGGGGTGCCTTGGAGTGAGTCTCTCGTTGCCGGATCTCTATTGGGAGAAAAGATTGTTCTCAATGAATTTGTCGCCTACCTTCACTTTTCTAATATTGCGGATCAATTTTCAGATCGAAGTGTTGTCATCTTGAGTTATGCTCTATGTGGTTTTGCAAATTTCTCTTCCATTGCCATTCAGATCGCTGGTATAGGAAGTCTCGAACCCGGCAGAACCAGTGACCTTGCTCAACTAGGGATGAAAAGTGTCATTGGTGGCAGTCTGGCCGCATTCAGCACGGCCACCATTGCAGGTTTATTAATTTAGAGGAGGCTGTTATGTCAGACGTTGCCCACAAACTTGTTCTTCTCCGTCATGGACAAAGTGAATGGAATAAAAGCAATCAGTTCACTGGTTGGGTGGATGTGGATCTCACAGACAAAGGGCGCAAAGAGGCTCAATGGGCTGGTCAGTTGCTTAAAAAAGAAGGGTATGAATTTGATCAGGTTTTCACCTCTGTTTTGAAGCGAGCTATCCGCACTCTATGGATAGCCCTAGATGAAATGGACCGCATGTGGCTTCCCGTAGAGCGCAGTTGGCGATTGAACGAACGCCATTATGGCTCACTTCAGGGCTTGAACAAAACTGAAACGACCCAAAAGTATGGTGAAGAACAGGTCTTCACCTGGCGACGCAGCTACGATACGCCTCCACCAACTTTGGAGGATCACTCTGATATGCTTCCTGAAAAAGACCCCAAGTACCGCAATGTGAACCCAGGTCTTTTGCCAAGATCTGAAGCTTTACTTCAATGCAAGGAGCGTGTGCTTCCCTATTGGGAAAAGGCTATAGCTCCCGCTATTCAATCTGGAAAACGCACCTTGATTGTAGCCCACGGCAACTCCTTACGGGCTTTAATAAAGTATCTCGATCAGGTCTCAGATGAGGCTATTACCTCTTTAAATATTCCAACAGGTATTCCACTGGTTTACGAGCTGGATCGCGATCTCAAGCCCCTTCGACATAACTACCTAGGAGACGCAGAAACGGCCGCTCAAGCGGCTGCTGAAGTCGCCAATCAAGCAAAAACTGACCCCTTTAATCGCGAATAAAAGGAGATTATGTCTGATTGGGCCAGGGGCCCTTTTCAAAAAGGTACTGATAGACTTCGTTAAGGAACAAAAAGTAATCGGCCTCTGATTCAAATTCATGACCTGTGAGCTCTTCAAACTGCTTTTTATGCAAATACTTTTTATCCAATAGCTCTTTAAAATCACTTTTCAAATTATCACGTAGTTGACGGTTTTGAGGAGCTGACAAAAGATCTTTGAGCGCATCCGGCGCAAACGCATTGACATGAAGATAGTTTTTCATTCGCTTTAAAAAGGGAGTGTCATAAGTCATGGTTTTTATACCTATTCGGTTTGAATTTTTTAGTATCTGCGAATGCAGCGGACATAAGCTCCCACAGATTTATCAGCATTCGACTGAAGCCCTGTTCCCATATGCTGTTTATAAGCACCCGTGGATGGAGCCTCTGTCGATGTCTGGTAGGTACTTCCAACAAACGGAAGAATATACTCTTTTCCGCCAGGTACACCTGAACAATCAGGGTCTTCATCAGGATAAGAGGAGTTATGACTTCCATCACTGCCCTTACAATAAATAGTGGCCATCTCTGTTTTACTCGGCAAGTACCAATCGCTGAATCCTCCGTAGACCATATTATTACAAAAATCAGCAGCACTGTCTGATGTTGTGTTTCCTGAGACCACAATGGCATTTGTATTGTCATCACCCAATACCGTACTCGCCGTAGCCACTGAAGCAGTTGTTTCCACTCCAGCAATATCAGTGGCACTTCCACCAGTACCATGCCAGCTCCTTTGAACGGTATCAGCTCCTCCAGCGCAAACGGGTGCCGTTGAGTCAGTACAACCACTGGGAGTGATCATAAGAGTATATCCGCCATAGGCACCAGCATAAATAGCCGTGGTTCCGTCACAACTGGCTCCAATGGTTTTTCCAGAGCACGGGTCGCTGATGTAGTTCACTGTGGTCTCAAAGTTTTCTGAATTGGCAATGTTTCCAAAGCTCTCCAAGTCAAACACCACGTCAGCAGCCAATTCTGGAATCACTGTTCCATCAGAGGATATACTGATCGCCTGTAAAGTGTAGTGTCTGTTATCTCCCGAATTTGTAATGTTCCAGGTCAATCCCGAAGCTGTTGAAGCCCCATTCAAACCTATATCAGCTGTCGTAAAAGAGGCCGGTGCAATGGGTTTACTAAAAATAACATCCCACTCCAATGGCAGTGAAAAGGCTGGAGTCTGTTGACCTCTCGCTGGCCGAACAATCACAGATGGAGATCCTTTTCGGTAATAAATATAAGTGGCCCCCACTGATGATCCCGAAGTGTCTGAGCTGGTTTCAGCTCCATTGATCACTCCCATATCCCCATTGTTATCTTCAAGGCGAGAACCCACAGCTAGAGTGTCTCCATCCAGATCCACAGCAGAGCCAAATTTTAAAGAGTTCCCCAGGTTATTGAAAGGCTTAATATAGGCCTTCTGAGCCCAAGTACTTCCCGAACGCTCAAAGATATAAACAGCTCCAGAATCAGAGATGACTCCTCCTCCTTCTGGGGCTCCACTTCCATGAATCACTCCTCGAAAGGAGCCTGTTTCACTTCCTGCTCCCACGGCGAGGTGATCTCCATACAGTTTCAAAGCTCCACCAAAAAGACTCGCATTGGAGCTATTGCTTGCTTTGATGTAAGCCTCTTGAAACCAAGTGCTGTTGTTTCTTTTGTAAATGTATACAGCTCCTACCTGTGTGCCCGAGTCATCAGAACTGGCTGTTGATCCGTTAATAATACTGGTCTCCAAGCTCTCTTCTTCTGAGGCTCCCACAGCCAGAGTATCACCATGAACACCCACGGCACTTCCAAAAAGGTCTCCGGCATCGTTATTAGAGGCTTTGATATAGGCCTCCTGATACCAGGTCTCATTGCTGCGCTTATAAACATACACAGCCCCTGAGTCATCATTGCCATTGGTTCCCGAACTTGTTGGACCATTACTAATTGTTGTTTGTGTGCTGGATTCTCCAAAGGCAGAAACGACAAGAGTGTCACGGTCCAAACTCAATCCGCTTCCAAATATATCTGCAGACTCTGCATTGGAAGCCTTTATATAGGCCTCCTGATACCAGGTCTCATTGCTACGCTTATAGACATACACAGCGCCAAAACCAAAGCCTGTGTTGTTAGAACTGGCCCCAGTCCCATTGGTAATACTTGTCTGGTTACTTTGCTCCTGAATTGCAGAAACGGCCGCTGTATCCCCATCCACAGCAACCACTGAACCAAATAGGTCACCGTTATCTGCATTTGAGGCCTTTAAATAAGCCTCCTGATACCAGCTGCCTCCAGAGCGTCGATAAATAAATGCTGCACCCACCAAACTCCCTGAGGTGTCCGTGCTGGATGTAGAACCATTAATAATTGTCACTTGAGAACTATTATCAATAGAGCCGACAATGGCCGTATCTCCATCAAAATCAACATACTGACCAAAAAGATCATTCGAATGGGTATTCGATGGCTTAATAAAAGCTTCCTGTGACCAACTCACTCCGTTTCGAGCAAAAATATAGGCCGCTCCCGAGTCAGTGGCCCCATCATCTGTACTGCCCGCAGACCCCATGGCAATGGTTGTTGCAGAACTATCATCTCCATAAGCTCCCACCACAACCACATCGCCATAAAGACCCACCTGAACACCAAACTGCTCATCGCTGGCTGTTGCAGCCAGAGGTGGTTTTAAATAGGACTGCTGACACCAGTTCTGATCAGGGCATGTGTAAGAACGGTTCAAAATCGTTCCCGTTGCCGGAGTGGCATTCACCTCAATGCCAAGAGCCGCCTCTATAGAGACTTGAAAGGTTTCTGTGGACTCTAAGAGTCCGTCATCAATAATGTTTACAAAAAATCTTTCTGTCAGGCTTCCGGCAGGAAGAGTGACCCACCCAGATGTGTTTTGAACATAATCAGAAGTCAATGAAGCCGTGCCATCGATCTCTGACAACATCACCTGAACAGGAAATGTCACTGCCGCTGACATAGAGAGTTCAAACTCCATGATTTCACCCTCTTCTGAAGTGGCATCCAAAACACTCAGAGTGACACTGGGCACAGTCTGATCGTCATCTTCTATGGCACCAACAGCAACGACATCCTGTGGGTTAGCTCCACTGATTGAAGAGATCTGCAAAGTCATATACTCTCCAGGATCAACATCACCCTCTTGAATCACTGGAATAGTGATGTAAATAAAATCCTGGCCGGTTCCAATAGTGGCTATTTGGTTGCTGCTCCCCGTAAAGTCAACGCCAGAAAGAGCTGTCCCATCAAAAGTATCCCAACGGAAAGTAACATCAGAAGCGGCCGTACTGTTAAGGCCCACATAAAATGTCAAATCAGCAACACCCTCAAGGCCCACAGCATCCAGCACATAAATTTCACTCACAGTATCATCATCATCAAGGATGGTTCCGTTTCCAATATTATCTATAGGATTGGTGTTGGATGAAACACCGCTGAGACTCAACAACACGGTTTCATCCCCTTCGAGTACGGTGTCATTGATCACCTGAACAGGAATTTGCAAGGCCTGCTGCCCCACAGAAATGCTTCCACTCTGATTTATCAGAGACTCAAAATCAACCCCGGCCGTCGCCGTCTCTCCAATAATATTATACACAAAAGTGACTGTCGCAGTAGCCGGAGAGTCTAAATACACGGTGAACATCAAAGCACCGTCCTCATTGGCCATGGCATCTGTCACATACAACTCTGAAGAAAAAACTGTTTTTGTTGTCCACTCGGTTCTTCGAGGCCCTATCCATAACGTTGACGTCTTGTCCTGCCCCAAGGTACCTGCCGTCAGCATTCTCAGTTGCAACTCATCCCCACCCGTAACACTGCTGGTTCCGTCAGCGGCCACCCAGCTTCCACTGTTAATATTTATCTCCACACCATTTCCAGCAACCACTGGCTGATACTGAGTCATTGTGCCCGCGATTGTTACCACTCCAGAAGTCACTGTTGTTGACAGCGGCTGCTCCGTAAGGTCTGCCCACTCAAGGAAGCCTGGGTCAATAGCCGGTCCTCCAAAGTCAAAAAGAATAGGGCGCCCAAAGAAGTCCGGAAAGGTGATTTTTAAGGTGTTCGTAGCGCCATTGTCTGTCGACTCGTACATATTATTGTTTGAGTATCCGTAGTACCAGATTTTTTCTCCCATATGAGAAAAAGACCTGGATCCCCCCGCTGTGGTGGTCTCAGTAAAGCTTATAAAATCATCGGTGAACCTGGGGCTGGTCCAAGTGTTTGCTGTTGACACCTGCAAACGCCCCTTATAAAAAATCGCTGCAGCATCACCGTCTCCCCCAGTGATTGTCAAAGGAGATATTGTTTGAAATTCATCATCTGAGTAGTAAGCCTCAAGGTCTAATTGACGAATGGCCACCATACGGTCATTCTCAGCGTAGATACCTCCCTTAATGTGACCTGTTGCCGGCAACGAAGCCAGATAACTGAATGAAGCCCCATTGTCCGTCGAGCGAAAGATCTCTTCGTCAGCTCCAAAATACAAGTGACCACGGTAAGAGACCAGTCCCAAATCAGATCCGGCATCCACAACACTGCCAGAAACCGATGTCGAAGACCAGTTGACGCCATCATCAGAGTAGACAAGACTCTCATCCGTCCGGTTCGCAAAGACAAACCTATTTTGATGGCACACAGACAGATCCACCCCATCGCTGTCAAAGCTTGAAATCGTAAAGGCCGAGTAGGTGTTAAAATCTGTGGTGAACAGCCCCACACTGCCATCGCCTCCAAATTCTTTATCTGTAATCACCCAGCTATTGTTGCAGTAGTGGATCTGATCAAGGGTTCCCACCACACCCTCTGGAGAAATGGGGTTTAAGTTCTTGTACTTAAAGGTGAACAGGTCGTCACTCAGAACAAGAATTCCGTTTTTCAACCCACTGGCCACCACACTCACCGCAGGAATATTGACATCATTGTCGTTGATTGTGCCCAAGCCCATATCGTCAATAATGTCTGCATCAGAGGCATTAGAAATAGAAACATAAAAACTGTCATTGCCTCCGATAAAGTCCACATCGTGGGTCACAATACTTAGTGTGACCTGATCTTGACCCGTAGAGATGGTGGCCGACCCTGTTGTGGGTGCATCGTATTGGCCATAGGTATCACTGGCCGTTCCCTCCACGGTGGTCCAATCAAAAGTAAGATCAGAGCCCGCCGCTGAAGAAAGACTCACAATAAACTCGGCGGTTTGCCCCTCCGTAACAGGTGTGGCATCAGAAACAAAAATATCCAAAAAGTGAGCGGTCTGTAAGGTCCACTCATTGCGCTGAGGTCCAATATACACAGTGGTGCTTTTTTTGGTAATCATAGACGGCGGAGCCTGCATACGCAGTTCCAGAGTTTGATTGCCGACAATGCTCACCGACCCATCACCGCTGCTCCAGCCCCCTCCATTGACTCTCACCTCGGCGCCATTACCAGTATAGACCTTTTGATACGTCGTCATACTCGAAGCCATAGTGATGGGTAAAGAGGTGATGGTGGCCGAGGGGGTGATACCGGTTTCGTCAATAAAGTTTAAAGTCCCTGGGTCTATGGCAGGACCACCATAGGTAAAATACTTGACCCAAGTGTCCGATGCGTAAGAAAAATCAATATCCGCTGTTGAGGTCACACCATTGTCCGTGGAGACATGAATATGGCTTTTATTCATGTGCCAGTACCAAAATTGATCTTCCACACGAGACATTCCTCGACGAGTTCCTTCAACTTCTTCAGTGGTTTTTGTGAACGTCGAAAAATCATCGGACCAGTAGGTGTGAGTCCCTGAACTTTCTGAACCCACCTGCAGTCGTCCCAAAAAGTAATCACCAATTCCATACCCAGTAGGAAGCCCAGCGTTGGCCACACTGACCGTAGCCAACTCATCTTGAGACACATAAAAATCACTGTCCCACTCATCAACAGCGATGATAGTGTCATCGGCAGCAAAAAGACCTGTTCTCATATAGCTGGGACCAGCAATCGTGATGGCATCCACAAAGCTGGCGCCATTGTCTGTAGACACTTTTATAAGACCATTTATATCTCCCAGATAAATTTTACCTCGGTACTTAACTAAACCTCCATGCCTATTGCGGACATCACTGCCCGAGTTACTGCTAAGAGTCCATGTCTCTCCATCATCAGAGTAATACACTTTACTATCATATTCACTCCCTAAAAGCATACGCCCATCATGACAGGCACGTAGCTCTGTTCTTGACAGGCCTGAAATCGTCACCGATTGAAAATTCACAAAGTCAGAGGTCAATAAGTGCTCCCCTCCTGAGCTATCTGCAATCAACCACTGGCTGTTACAGTAAATCACTAGGTCAAAAGACGAAGACGGGTACAGTCCTCCAAAAGAAATATACTTAAAATTCACAAGATCTTCTGTTAAAACTAATACCTGGTGGCTAGGGTCAGCTCCCACCACTTTGACCTCTGAGGCCGTAAGGGTATCATTGTCAATAATCGTTCCCACGCCCACACTATCAATGATATTGGCATTGGAGCTGGCTTGAATCAAACTCACTAAGAAGGTTCTATTCCCTCCAACAAATTCTAAATCACTGGTGCCGACAGAAAGAGTCACCGCAAGCTGTCCTGCCGGGACAATCTCTACCTGATTATAGATGTCATACTCATTCAAAACTCCCCGTGCCGAAGCATCCACGGTGGTCCACTGCACGGCCACGTCCGAAGGCGTTGCCGTAGTCAGGCTGATCACAAACTCGGCAGAGTTTCCTTCTGTTACAGGAGTGGCATCTAAAACCTGCAAATTCACAGGCGCATCATTGTCCGTAATGGTTCCCACAGCTCCTGTTACGGTGGGAGAAGCCAGCGTAATATTTGTGAGAGTGAGAATAAAGGTCTCTGAAGCTTCTGAGAACCAGTCATCAGTGGTCACCACAGGAATCGTCACAGAGCTTTCTGAGGTGGGAATCGTCATGGTGCCCGAAGCCAGAGTGTAGTCCGCAGGCCGTGTGGTGTAACGTCTCCAAGAGATATCACTGAGTTCTTGTTCTGTCACAGCCCGCTTTAAAATGGCGATCTCATCGACCATTCCTTTAAAAAATCGGGCCGAGGCCACGCGTTTGCCCACAGTGACGTCCCAGGAGGCATTGTCGGTAATACCTCCCGACCGATAATTATCTCCCACCTCAATACCGTTCACATAGAGCTTCACCTCACTATCTTTAAGAGTGCCGGCTAAGTGAATCCATTGATCATAAACAACAGATCCCGCATCTATTTGTCTAAGACTTCCATTGATCTTCATTCTCAGGTTGTAGGTGCCCGCTGGCTTTTTATACCCTAACAGGTAAGAAATATTTGAATTGTCGTCTCCCGCCTTTGAGACAATGGAGTGATCATCATTGGAGGCCGTAGAGTCAATATACACCCAGGCCATCACGGTCATTTCCTCTTCTCCACTCATGTTTGTATCAGCAGAGTCTGAAGCCGTTAAATAATCGTTGGCACCATCTAAGGTGATCGCCGAGTGAATGACTCCCGGAACATAGGCCATAGACGCGTCGGAGTCGGTCGCCGTGGTATCAGAGTCTCCTAGAACATTGGCCACTGTAGAGCCATTGCCCACCAGGGAGCCTAATGTTCCATCCATTGGATAAAGCCCTGTCAAGCTGACCGTATCAAACCAGCTGCCGTCATTGAGAGACTCTGCCGATGCCGACATAGAGGCTGTGCCATCCACCAGTGTATAATCAAAACTCACGTCGCTAGGGGCTGGAGTGTTCAGTGTGACAATAAACTCCAGGGTTTGTCCCTCAGCGGCCGATGCATCGGCCACACTGAGAGTCAAAGACTCTTCCGTGGTCGCCGTCCACTCCACCTTACGGTTGGCAATGCGCACTGTGGCTGTTTTGTCTGTGCTCCCCAAAGCTGAAGAAGTGAGGCGAATCTGTAAAGTGTCTCCACCCACAACCGTGGCCGCACCCCAGTGACTCAACCACCCCCCACTGTTGACATTCACCTCCACCCCAGGGCTGGCATAAACGCCTTGAGGAATCGTCAGCCCACTCAATGTGATGACCTCAGAGCTGGTCACAGTATTGACCGGCACACTCACCGCATCTGTAAAGCTAAACAGATCTGGCTCAACAGAAGGCCCTCCATAAACCGGAGCAAAAATATGCTTGTTCGTCGCATCCAGGTTTAAAAAGTTACTAAAAGATTGCCCCAGATCACTCGATCTTTTCAATATTCCATTAAAGCTGCCGCAAAAAATATCTCCGTCCACAAACACGGCACTGCCAGGGCCTATGGGGTCGCAAGCGTTGCTCACACTGTAAAAGGTGCTGATACCGGCGTCTGTGTACCGGTACCTGCCGTTAAAAAGTGTCCCATTCAATACAAGCGCTGTTTGTTCCTCGGAGGCATCTCCTGAGCTCAGAGTCACAGTGGTTGCAAAATTATCTGTGGTGTAAATAACGTCATCGGTGTCCGTTCCTTTTTTAAGAAGGACAATCATATCTCCCTCTGTCCCCACGCTTTCGTAAGATCCTAAAAATTCGCTGGAGTAGTTCACCCCTCCATCCAAAGACATTTGAAGCCCTGAGTCTCCATAAGAGTAATACACACGGCCCCTATAGGTATCAAAAGTTCCTCGAGAGTTCGAAAAATCCTCTGCCGCCGGGTTGCTCCAAGTGAGTCCAGCATCTGTGGAGTAGGCAGCCTTTTTATAGCCATGAGCCAAGACAAAGTCATTGCCAATACAGTGCAAGTCCTTAACATCGTCTGAGGAGTTCATTACGGAGGACATATCAATTTCTGTCCAAGTGACAGCATCCACAGACCGGGCCATTTGGCGATCATCGCCCCCAAACATCCAAACCCCGTTGCAGTAAGCCCCCACCTTGGCATTAATAGGCATCTGTGCAAATAGCCAGGTCGAAAAATCCTCTGTTATAACAGCTATATCTCCGTTCCACGTGGCCACAAACCGGGGGCTACTAATAGTCTGAGCACTATGAATCCATCCCGCCCCCACGGCATCTCCCACCTCCACAGAAGCCGGTAGAGCACTGATCGATACAAGAACGTCTTCATCTGCGTACTCCAGCATTTGATCTAAGTTTGTCACAACAGACAGGGTCACTTGACTGTTTCCTGAGGCTATTAAAGTGGACGTGGATGTTTGTTGAACGTAATCTCCTGTTAAGGTGTGTTCCGGGCTGTTGTAATCGGCGGCCCCATTCACGGTCTCCCAATTGAATGTGACATCAGAGGTGGCTGGAGTGAGCAGACTCACAACATACTGCAAGGTCCCGGCTTCCGTCACAGTGGGCGCATCGGCAACAAATATTTGGTTTTCGTAAGTGCCGACACTCCACTCGGTTCTTTGTGGACCAACCCAAAGGGTGGTGGTCTTTTCTGTGCCGAGAGACGCCGACGCCTGCATACGCAACTGCAGCTCATCTCCGCCTGTAATACTGCTTGTACCGTCCGCAGCCACCCAACCGCCGCTATTGATATTGACTTCAGCACCGTTACCCGCAAAGACTTTTTGATAACGACTCATACCTGCGGCCATGGTGACCGTGTTAGAGGTGACAGTGACTCCAAGGGCCTGATCGGTCAAATCTGTCAAGAGCAGCACTCCTGGGTCTATCGAAGCTCCACCGTACTCAAAGTTTTCTATCCAAGTGAACGAAGGGTGAAGATCTATCACAGTGTCATTTGTGACTCCATTGTCGTAAGAAATAAAAATTTCTGACTTATTTTGTCCCCAGTACCACAATTGGTCTTCTATTCGACTGATCATTCTTTGTGTCGAAGACGTCAGTCGGGTGGTTGCTGTGAAGGTGTTAAAGTCACCGTCCGTATACCTGAAGTTGGAACCACCATTGTGAGAGCCCACATGAAATCGCCCTCGAAAAAATAAACCTATTCCCCAGGAGTCCGCACCATACCCTGGGCTAAAGGTCACTGCTGTATTAAAATCGTCATCTGAATAAAAGCTGGCCGCCAAATCAGCAAGTCTTGAGAGAGCCACCATTGTGTCATTCTCAGCATAGACACCTCCCCAAAACTCATGCCCCCCCCCTCCGGGATCTGTGAGAGTGATGCTACTCACAAAGTTGGCTCCATCATCAACAGACGTGGCTATTTGCCAATTGTTGGAACCTGAATAAATAACACCTTTATAAGACGTCAGCCCGGTCAGCCCTCTATTCTGAGGGACCGGCCCCGAAGAGGCCGTCCAACTGATGCCATCGTCAGAGTAGTACAGCCCATCTTGATAGTTCCCCACAAGTATTCTGTTTTTATGGCAAAGAGAAGTCTCAACACCCCTATTGGACATTCCCGTGATGGTCACCTGCGTGAATGACGAATAATCTGTTGTTAAAAGTCCATAGGCATGAGATCCATCGGACGTCGTCGAGTAGAGCAGCCACTGCCCATTGCAGTAAAGGGCATCTGAGTAACTCACTCCAGAGGGAGGTTGATACTTGTGCAAATCTATGTACTTCATATTGGAGAGGTCCGAAGACACAATTACGGCACTGCCATCCAATGCAGCCATAATAATATTTGCAGACAAAGTGTCGTTGTCATTAATGGTTCCAACGGCAAGATCCGCTCCAATGGAGGCATTGCCACTCAAGTTTGACAAAGACACCTGAAACGTCTCTGTGCCGTCCACAAAATCCAAATCAAAAGTGGGCACTTGTAAAGTCACTTGTAAACTGCCTGCAGGTAAAGAACCAGAGGCCAAGGTGAAGGCCGTATAATCACCCAAGTTGGAATTGGCCGTCACATCGTAGGTCGTATAATCAAACGTCACATCCGTTGCCGTGGTCGTTGAAAGGCTCACTACAAACTCCGATGTTTCACCCTCAGTGACAGCCGGAGCGTCGGCAATAAATAAATCCACTTGATCTATTGTTTTGGTCACCCACTCCACCTTATGGTGCGCCACTCGAACCGTAGATACCTTGTCGGTGCTCGGAGATGAAGATGCCTGCATTCTTAACTGCAGCGTATCTCCACCTGTTACAGAGGCCACACCCATACCAGCCACCCAACCACCGCCGTTGATATTGACTTCAGCGCCGTTACCGGCAAAGACTTTTTGATACTGGGTCATAGCTGCAGCCATAGTGACTGTATTGGAGGTTATGGTTACACCCAAAGGAATACTCAAGCTGTCAACAAACAGAAAAACACCAGGATCTATAGATGGACCCCCTTGAACGGCGTGATCCATATCAAAATCAGGAACAAATGTCCGATCCACAGCGGTGTCTCCAACTTTAATCACCCAAATGTCTTTTAGTGCGTTTGTTCCGTTGAACCAAAGCTCATCTTCTACTGGAAAGAAGGATCGAGACAGACCGCCTCCTGAAGCCAAAGACCAGTTCTCATAGTCATCCGAATAAGCAATCCCCTGAGGGCTTGAGTTCTCAGACACAAAGTACATTCTGCCATTCCAAATAGAGGTACTTATATCGGGGTTAGCGCTGAGAGAAGGGGTGTAACTGATGACGTTTTTAAAATAGTCATCTGTATAAAAGTGATCTGGCTGATTGTCATATCTTCCATAGATAAAGATCCGATCATTCTCTGACTCCACTCCACCATACATGAGCCCAGGGCCTATTGACGGTAGTGTGATGGTGTCGTCAAAAGTGGCTCCACTATCTTCTGAATACTCAACAGTGTGACTCAACCCAGACATCCAAATTCGCCCACGGTAGCTTTCAATAGCACGTGTAGGCCGTGTGTAGTTAGGTTCTCCCGAAGAGGCCGACCAGCTGATTCCATCATCAGAATAAAATAGACCATCTGTATTATTTTGAACTAACATCCGCCCCTGATGACAGTGAGTCTTGGTCAAGTGGCTTGTTGTCCAACCTGAAATTGTCACCGTAGAAAAATTCAAAAGATCTGTGGACCTCAAAGCCAACGCACCGGGCCTGGTTAGAATCCAAAACCCATTGCAATAACCCACTTGATCAAACCCTGCAGATAAATACCTGGTCAAATCGATGTATTTAAAATTCACAAGGTCCTCAGTGACAATAAGTACTTGCTCAGAAGTATCCAGCCCCACCAAGCGAGGCACAGACAAAGTGTCGTTGTCATTAATGGTTCCAACGGCAAGATCCGCTCCAATGGAGGCA
>JAUILT010000144.1 GCA_030432925.1 Bdellovibrionia bacterium
AACAAAAAATTAAAATTTAAAAATTGAAAAGAGACTTTTGACTCAGGGAATCCACCGATTTGGGTAGTTAAGCTAACTTGATTTTTTTTGTCTTACCATTCTCTAGAATCTGAGAATTGGTTGCGGGGGCAGGATTTGAACCTACGACCTTCGGGTTATGAGGACTGGTTTCATAGCTTGGCAGCCCTGTATTACTTGTACATTTGAATACGATTCCTTGGTGGACTTGTCAATCTTGCTATTCTGGTGGTTCTGGGGCATCTATTGGACACTTAATGGACACCAAAAATGGGGTGAGAGATGAGTGAAGATAGCCTTTGGACTGCTGGGCAATTGCTAATGTGCTTGGCGTACAACAGAGAGTCTGTAAGTAATTCTGGTGATGAAACAGAAGCCATAGATAAACTTGAATCAGAGATAGAAGTGGCTATAGCAAGATACATCAAAGCTCTCAAAATGAGTGAACGAAATGCGAAAATAGTCTTTCTCAAAGATGAGTTGTCGAAGCTCAACCAGCAGTTTAGGAGTGGCGAAATAACGGATGCCGAGCATAATGCTTTGGTAGAAAACCTTGTCGGGTCAGAACACCCTAACAAAGAGATCCTTTTCCAAAAGTCGGTGAATGACTCTCAGCTAAGAGGTGAAGGTGATCCTGATGGTATTGCCTCACGACTTGGAGACTTTATAGATAAGTGTTCTCGTACTATTTTCAACATCGCCCAAACCGATACAAAAACTGAGTTTCAACAGCATAATTTCTTATGGGATGAACTTGATCAAATGGAATTTCTTACTAAGGCGACTGCAAAACTGTGGGAATGTTCAGAAGGGAAAGCTGCCGTAGCTATTTCGTGGATGCAGGATCAGGAAAAATTGTAGTTTCGTTAAAAGGGTAGTGGTTTTCAGACGAGTATTTCAATTATTGCCAAGCCCCCAAGATTAGCATGAGGGCTTGGTGCAGAATCAGTTTTTGAGCTGGACCCAACGAACAGTATTGTCGTCAGTGCACAACACCATATTTTCTGTCTTTGAGAAATAATTCTGTGTTGAGCAGGACCATGGGGTCACTTCTTTTGATCCTGTTTCAATATTGAAATGAACGAGGCCGCTTTCTGGGAAGCTCCAGTAAACCATTGTTTTTGAACTAAGCCCATGGGTGAAGTTGAACACAAAGTCCTCCGTAAGGGCATTTTCTGTCATCGCTTTGCTATTTGCGTCCCAGTATTTAACCTCACGACCCTTAGTGAACACAATTTCACTGTCAGTCATAGTTTGGCTGACGGTAAAAATCTCTGAGTCCGGCAAAATGAAGTCATTGGCTTCGGAATCATAAAACGAGAAGACACCATTGGTACCATTTTCGTGAACTAAGATTTGATTCTTGTTGATCAAAGTCACGGCTACCTTTTGGTCGGGATTTAAAAATTGTAAGGTTGCACTCTCAAAGCTAAAGATTTTATCAAGATCGGCGTCCAAAAGATCGAACTCACGATGCCCCCCGCCCTCTTTCAAATAATTTATGCCTTCATCGGAGAATACGGGACGGAGATCATTTGAATAATTGACAGTCGTCTTGGAGAAGTCATCGAGTTTGAAGATTTCAATTTTGCCCAAACCTTTATCAATATATAAAATTCCTTGTTGTTCACTTATATAATACGATTTCAGGTCGGAAATGGAGATTCTTTTGAGGACATCGTTCTCGCTAACATCTAAAAATTGAATCATCGAGCGGGATCCACCAAGTGAAGAGCGATCCAAACCAACAATCATTAGAAGATCCATATCCTCAAAGTGTTTGGCATCAGAAATGAGGAGTTCGTCAAAATCTCTTTCGAGGATGGCTGTTCCATCTGATGATTTTACTAAAGTAAACTTCAAAGTGTTCAGTCCCTCTAAATCTAGGGTGTAAAGATTATTTGAAGGTGAGGCAAAGTTTGCTCTCGCTACTCCAGCATGAGTGAAGTACGCCTGGTTTGACGATAATTCGATGGTTCCAAGTTCAATTGCTTCAAAAGCAGAAGCCCCCACAGAAACAAAGATTGATGCAATGATAGAGATAATTCTCATAACCCCTCCCTTTTATTGAAGGGTTTGGGTACCACTAAATTCACCACATCTCCAGCACGAATTGGAAGCTAAGCCTTGCGGCGATATGAAGGGACTTGTCTTGTGCGGTGCTCCAGGCTTTGAGCAAGTTAATCGCACTTATAGGAATACAGATATGGGGAGCCTTTAGAACCATTTCCAGAGCGATTTATTTGGGCAATATTAACCAGATGTCTGAGGGCTTTACGCTTTATTCCTGTGTCCCCAGTGGTTAAGGCAATAATTTGAGTCTCCGGCAATGGGCCTGATGAGCTAAGAAGGTCCAAAATAGATTGTTCTGTGCACTCTTCTTTGTCTTGAAAACTTAGGTTCATGGTTTCTGGGGTGAAAACCAGCTTTTGTTTTTTCATATCGGTTCCGTAACGTTGGATGCTTTGAATCGAGCGAGAGCCTTTTTCGTTATTTAATAGGATGACTGTGTCAACGCTGCTAAACAGTCCTGTGGAACCCAAAATAGCAGAAGGCCCTGAGCCCTTCTTACCTAAATGGTGAGTGAAGAGAAGGTGTGAGCCACTTGTCCGAGCTATTTCTATGAGATCATCAAAAACCCTCGTTGTCTCGTTGTAGCAGTTGATGTCATTGACCATAGAGCTGCATAATCGTAACCATGTGTCGGCTACGATAAAGCCAGGTTGATATTGCTCGACAATCTTCTGGAGCCAATGAATCGGTTTTTTGGGAGGTCGGCCACAGAAAATGAATAAATTTTCATTACCAACCAGTTCGGCTGCTTTAAATCGACTCCTCACTTCGTCACGTTTATCTTCGAGAAATAAGCCAACGCAGGTACTTTTGACAGTCTCTCGGCTAAGCCAAGTTTGACCCATGCAAATTGATTTTAGGAGTCCATATACAAGTGTGGTTTTGCCAACTTTTGGGGCAGAGCAGAGTAGAGATGTAGAGCCTGTACCAAGTAACCCTTCAACGAGCCAGTCATGTTCGTTTGGCTCTTCCAAAATAAAATCCTCAAGTTTTGTGAGAATTGGGAGCGGCTTTACCAACTTATTTTGTTGCTCTCCAAAAACTTCAGCAGCATCAAATTCCCCCCGCACTTTTCCTCCGATATTAGGTTAAGAATGTATTGGTTTAGAAGAGCATGACTGCTGGTCAATAAATATCGAAGTGATTGATGGAGCAGCCAACGTGCCGGTTTTGCGGACATTGTGACAAACAACTACTATCGCACGGTTTATAACAATTCCCCTGTTACTATCGCATTTTTCTTAAAAACACCGCTCAGGCGTGTCACTTTTGCGGACATCGTGACAAATTATCACTTTGACATGAAAATCGTGATTTTCCCTATAACTATGCCGGATTCCTTGATTTCACCGAAAAGTGAGGTCAATAAAGTGAAGTAAACCGACCTCCCCAATTTGCCGATATTTTAACCTTATCCAGTTGATTATAGTGAAGTTAATAAAGCCAATTTGGGAGGGTATTTTGACCAAAAGCTGCAAGAGGAAATACCTGCCAACAGAAATCAATCACACATGATTTCTGACTTGATGGTAGTACGGACGATTTTGTCTTTTCTTTTCAGTTTCACAGGCACTTGAGTACGGGATTCATAGACTTTGTCATCTGTTTGTTTCAATGGAGATTCTGAATCAATTGATAAAATCATGTCACCAATTTTAAAGCCAGCTTTTTGGGCCGGTGAACCATTAAGAACCTCTATTACTTTTCCATTCTCGTGTTCATAGCCAAAGCGTGGGACACAACCTGGGTCACCTTTCATCTTTTTATTTTTTGCTGGAGCCGATACAAATAAAAATTTAAACTGACCCTCAAGCTCTTTCATCAAATTGTCTTCATAACCCGTCCACTCTTGTTGAGGAGCCGAAATGGTTAGCCAGCTTCCTGCCGTGGGTCTTTTGCCATAGTCATTGATATAAGAAGTAATTGAAAAGTTTGCGACTTTTTCTCCAAAAGTCTTGAAATTATTAAGCACTACTTTTCCGTTTTCAATTCTTTTCTCTTGCTTAGTGACTTTGACTGTCCCTTGAGGATTTATACCAGCCTCTTTCAAGGCCTTTCTGGCAGAATCTGGGATCAAAGCAGAATATCCAGATTGGATATAGACCGTCAGGTGTGCTGATCTTCTCTTGGGCACCCACACAAATCCCTTCGTTTTGAGAAATTGCTTCAATTTACTTTTTATTATGTCTAGAGACTCTCTCGATAAAGACTGCTTGTCGTATCTTGTTTCAATAGAAAAATTCTTTCCTGTTAAGCTAGCTTGGGCAGACATAGGTGACTTTTTAACAGCTAGCTTTGATGAAGACTTCTCCGATGCTTGAGCCACCCGTTTTGAAGCAGGAGCTTGGGATGTAGGGTAAGAAGATTCCTGTATCTGGATACATGAGGCTAAAAGTAAAGTTGAAAATAAAACCACCCAGGAAATTTTCATAATTATTTACACTAGATCCGAGAATTTTCTGAAGGGCAGGAATAGGCAATTCCTGTATTGTCACCTGTCTGAACAAGAGTGTTTCCGCCTTTATCAGCAGTATTATTTCTCAGGACATTCATGCTTTCAGCAGGAAGCCCCCATCCTGTTACGCTAACAGTTACAGGTCCAAGGTTTTTACAGTCATCACCAACTTTTGATACAACAGCGACATTTTCACCTTCTTTGCTGATTGTGGCACAGGCAGTTAATGACAAAATGGAAGTTAATAGCAAAACATGTTTTGTATTCATTTTAAAATCCTCTTTAATTGGAAGTCTCACAAAAACTTGCTGAGCCGTAAGCGGCAGCTTTACAAGCATTTTTTAACCCAGAGTTTGAAATTTCAT